>CAZPMV010000304.1:1289-4135 GCA_964587335.1 uncultured Anaerolineales bacterium | reverse complement strand
GACCATTGGCCTCGCCTGGAGGCCGGTGGCGGCAGCCTCGCTGCTGGTGACGCAACTGACCGTCTTGTTAGCGCTTGGCGGCGCCGTGCGTGCCCGCGGTGAGCATCGCCATTGCTGCGCTGGCCTGGGCCTGGCGCTGGGGCTCGTCCTCTTTCTGCTCCTCAACTTCGCCTATGCCTTCGCCTTCACCTACGCCTACACCCTCGAGTTCTTCCGCGGCGCGGGGCCGCCCATCTTGCTCATTGCCGCGCTGATCACCGTACTGCCCGCACAACGACGAGGACAGCCTGCGGCACCGGAGCCTTCGGCAGCGCCGCTCTGTCGACTGGCCATCGTGCCGCTGCTGCTGGTTTTCGTCTGTGCCGCGGTAGCCTGGCCGCCGTCGCCGGCGTCGCCTGAACCCACCACGACTCTGCGCGCCGCCACCTACAACATGCATTACGGTTACAACACCCCCTGGCAGCTCAGCCTGGAAGCGCAGGCGCGCACCATCGAGGAAAGCGGCACCGACGTCGTCTTCCTGCAGGAGGTGGACGCTGGCCGCCTTACCTCTTACGGCGTGGACGACGCTCTGTGGCTGGCGCGGCGGCTGGGGATGCGAGAGGTGTACCTGCCCTGCGTGGAGGGTCTGACCGGCATCGCCCTGCTGTCCCGCTATCCGCTGCTCGACCAGGGAGGGCAGTTGCTGCCCAGCGAGGAGGAGCAGACGGGCATCGTCTGGGCGCAACTGGACACGGATGGTGGCCCGGTGAATGCCTTCGGCATCTGGCTGGGGCTCTCGCCGCAGGAGCGGGCCAGGCAGCTTGAGGGCGCGCTGGCCTTCATCAAGGAGAAGCATGAGCAACACCCAGCGCCGGCCCTCTTCGGCGGCGACTTCAACTCCAGGCCCGATTCACCCATCTACGCGCGCATCGCGGACGAGGGCTTCGCGGACCCCTTCGTCACCACCGGCGCGCAGCCGCTGCCGACATCCCCGGCAGAAGAGCCAAAGAATCGCATTGACTTCGTCTGGGTGCGCGGCCTGCAGCCCACTGCCGCCGAGGTGCTCGCCTCGACGGCGTCCGACCACCGCCTCGTGGTCATCGAAGCCACGTTGCAGTAACCAGGGTCTCTCAATCCTCGGCGGAGCGCTGGTCGAGTAGGTCCGAAGTAAGGATTTCGATAACGCCCACGGCTACTCAATCGGCGCTCGCCAGGCGCTTGCCGGAGAATCAAAAAGCCCAAGCAGTAACCCTTCGGCATTGACCGCTAGCGCCGCTTGTGCTACAATCACACTTGGCTTTCACAGCGGTTGCGTATGTGCAACGGGAAGGCGGGTGCGAAAGGCAAGACGGACGGGAAGGATGAAAACGTTGCTGGAGCGGTTCCACCGTGAGTTCGATGCATCAGTGGAGGAAGCATATGTTCTTTGACGTAGACAAGGTGTGCAGGATAACGGGAGTCAGCGAGACTAATCTCACTCTGGACGACTGGCAAATCTGCGACATACTCCAGAAGGAGCTTGGCGGCTTCTGTCTGTTCATCGCCGATGCCTGGCGGATCGTCCGGGAGGAAGGCGAAAAGGCAGGCAAAGCATCATGAAACTCACATTCCATGGAGCGGCGCGTACTGTCACCGGATCCATGCATCTGGTGGAAACCAACGGCGTGCGGCTGCTGCTCGATTGTGGTCTCTTCCAGGGCCGCCGCAAGGAGACCTACGAGCGCAATCTCAACTTCCCCTTCGATCCGGCTAGCATAGACGCCGTGATCCTTTCCCACGCCCACATTGACCACTCGGGCAACATCCCCAACCTGGTCAAGCAGGGCTTCCAGGGGCCCATCTGGTGCACGCCGGCGACGCGCGATCTGTGTGTGGCCATGCTGCGCGACAGCGGATACATACACGAACACGATGTGTTCTATCTCAACAAGCATCGTCGGCGCAAGGGGTTGCCGCCCGTGGAACCGCTCTACACCCGGCAGGACGCCGATGCCGCCCTTCCAGCATTCGTCACTATTGGCTATGGACGCCCCTTCCCCGTGGTTCCCGGCGTGCGGCTGACCTTCCTTGACGCTGGGCACATCCTGGGTTCAGCCATCACGCTGTTGGACATTGAAGAGAAGGGCAAGACGCAGCGGCTGGTCTTCTCCGGCGACCTGGGCCGGCCGGGCTTGGCCATCTTACGCGATCCCGAGATGGTGGGCGCTGCAGATGTGCTAATCATGGAGAGCACCTACGGCAACCGCCTGCACGACAGCACGGGCGAGGCGGAGAGGATGCTGCGCAACGTGATCAACGACACCTACCGCCGCCGGGGCAAGGTGATCATCCCTTCCTTCGCTGTGGGCCGCACGCAGGAATTGGTCTACGGCCTGCACCGGTTGGCCGATGCCCACAAAATCCCTGATCTGCCCATATTCGTGGACAGCCCGCTGGCGGTGAACGTGACCGAGATCTTCCGTTTGCACCCCGAATGCTACGACGAGGAGGTGCAGGAATTCATCAACAGGGACTCACACCGCGACCCCTTCGGCTTCCGACGGCTGCGCTACATCCGTGATGTAGAGGATTCCAAGGCCCTCAACTTTCTGCGCGATTCGGCGGTCATCATCAGCGCGTCGGGCATGTGCGAGGCGGGGCGTATCCTGCATCATCTCAAGAACAACATCGGCGATACAGCGAACACCATCCTCTTCGTCGGCTTCCAGGCCGAACACACACTGGGCCGTCGCATTCTGGATGGCCACGAGCAGGTGCGCATTTTTGGCAAAGAGTACCGCGTGCGGGCGGAGGTGGAGTCTATTGACGGCTACAGCGCCCACGCCGATCAGAAGGAACTGCTGGCCTGGGTGGAAGGTTTCGAC
>CAZPMV010000304.1:0-1189 GCA_964587335.1 uncultured Anaerolineales bacterium | reverse complement strand
TTCTGTCCGCGATGCGGAACCGAACTGGAAATCATGCCAAGAAGCGGCGAGCGGATGCGGCCTGTCTGTCCGGTGTGCGGCTTCGTGTACTATCTGAATCCGACCGTTGCCGCGGGCACGCTGGTAGAGGAGAACGGGCGGATCGTCCTCGTTCTCCGCAAGGCGGAGCCCCGTGCTGGCTACTGGGGCCTGCCGGCGGGCTACGTGGAAGCCGACGAGTCGGCTGAGGAAGCGGCCATCCGCGAGACGCGAGAGGAAGTAGGACTGGACGTAGAGCTGGACGACCTGCTGGGGGTCTATTCCTTCGGTGACGAGCTGCACCGCCGAGGTGTGTTGATCCTCTACGCCGCCCACGCGGTGGGTGGTTTGTTGCAGGCGGGTGATGACGCGGCCGAGGCGGCCTTCTTCGCCCCGGACGAACTGCCGCCCGATGAAAAGATCGCCTTCCGCACCCATCACCAGGCGCTGCGGGACTGGCGGCGAGCGCGGGCCGTCGTCTATCGGCTGGCCACGTTGGAGGAGGCAGGCGAGGCGACGACCATCAACCGCTCCCACGGCGAGTTGGAGCGTGATTTCGTGGCCGACGTCCGCTCGCCCCGGGGGATGCTGTTGGCCGCTGTGGACGACAGCACACTGGTCGGTTTCGCCAGTGTGACCATCGCTCCTGCGCAGCGGATAGGTCATCTCAATCAGGTCTTCGTGCTGCCACGCTACCGCCGTTGGGGCATCGGCAGTGAGTTGATTCGCCGCTGCATCGCTTCTGCCCGCGATCAGCAGGTGTCTGGCCTCCTGGCCGCGGTCGAAGCGACCAACCCGGCCATGGTGGTGTACATCAAACTGGGTTTTCGCGTTTCCGGCTTCCTGAACGGTCCTGGGCCGGGGCGACCGGGGCGGGAGGCAGCGCTCTTCCTGGGGTACGATTTCGGAACGTAGGCCAGTGAACATTGAAGGACGGCCTGGTTCAATCATGGTGCCTGGGTGTGTTCTGCTCAGGTACCGTTGTCTTGCGTTCACTACCGGACACCTTTGCCAGGACGCGGATGAACACGGATCTCTTTCTTTGTCGTTTGCCCATTCGAGAGTTCCAAGATGGCAGTTTCTCAGTTCTGACTGGAGACATCTGGACCTCTTCCCTGAATCGTCCGCGGCTATCCGCGTTTGTCCGCGTCCTACTTGGTGACTTGCCGGA
>CAZPMV010000303.1:0-4146 GCA_964587335.1 uncultured Anaerolineales bacterium | reverse complement strand
TACAGCCGGCAAGAAAACTGACCACGAAGACAGAAAGACACCACGTTCCTTTTTGATCTTTCTCCGTGTCTGGCAGTCTCCCCCCACTGTCTTGATGCGCTCAGCGCACATTGAGACCATGATTGTGCGGGAATAGGACGCGGATGGCTGTGGACGA
This sequence comes from uncultured Anaerolineales bacterium, assembly GCA_964587335.1. Taxonomy (GTDB): domain Bacteria; phylum Chloroflexota; class Anaerolineae; order UBA3071; family UBA3071; genus UBA3071. The sequence goes on along the minus strand of CAZPMV010000303.1, from coordinate 3,989 downwards.
ACACGTAAGAACACAAGCAGAATATGTAGCCCTCCGCGTTTGTCCGCGTCCAATATGGGCCGGCCTTGCCATCAACGCGAAACGGGGACAGTGCCCCGTGTCTTGATGGCAAGGTATCCTCGTTTGGTTCCGGCTTGCCCGGGTCAGGAAGACGACAAACAATTTGCCTTTTCGTTGCTTCTCTGCTAACATAGATAGCGTGGGAGGGAACAGCACAAGGAGATCATTTTCCTTCTGCCCGCAAGTACTGACTATGAACCGACGCGAACAACGCATCACCTCCTGGCGGCAGCGCCGTCGGGCGGCCAATCAAGGGCCAGGCATCGCCGGCTGCCTGCTGTGGCTGGGCGGAGGCTGCCTTCTGCTCACCTTGTTGATCACCGGCCTGCTGGTGGCGATGACAGTGGGAGCGGTGGGCGGTGTGTATGCCTACTTCGCCCAGGACTTGCCCGATGCCGAAGCCATCGAGACGGAGCAGGTCAGCTTTGAGACGGTCAAGATATGGGACCGCACGGGCCAACACCTGCTCTACGAGGCCATTGACCCCCGTCCCTACCGCGGCGACCGTACCTACGTCACGCTCGATCAGATTTCCCCCTATCTGATAGAAGCCACCGTTTCCCTGGAGGACCGCAGCTTCTACGAGAACCCTGGCATCAACCCGCAGGGCCTGATCCGCGCCTTCGTGCAGAACCTGAGCGGCGGTCAGGTACAGGGCGGCAGCTCCATCACCCAACAGCTCATCAAGAACGTTCTGATCGAGCGAGAGCAGCGCTATCAGCGGCTCTACTCTCGCAAGATCAAAGAGGTGATCCTGGCCATAGAGATCACCCGCCGTTATCCCAAGGATCAGATCTTGGAATGGTACATCAATTCCAACTTCTACGGCAACTTCGCCGTCGGGATCGAGGCCGCGGCGCGCATTTACTTCGACAAGCCTTCCAGCGAACTGACGCTGGCTGAGGCAGCGATGCTGTCCGCGCTGCCGCAGTATCCTGGCCTTAACCCCATTGACAACCCCGAGCCAGCCAAAGAGCGACAGCAGATTGCCCTGCAAGTCATGGTGGACGCGGGCTACATCAGCCAGGAGGAAGCGGATGCCGCCTTCGCTGAACCGCTGAAGGTGCGTGAGCAGGCCCTGGAGCGCTTTGACAATCTCAACGCGCCCCACTTCGCTCTCCATGTGCTGGAGTGGCTCAAGGATACTTACAACACGCCGGACGATCCCTACTTCATCTGGCGCAATGGACTGGAGGTCTACACGACCCTCGATCTGGACCTACAGAAGCAGGCGGAGTGCATCACCCGTTCGCACCTCGCCCACCTGCGTCACGAGGAGCCGCCCACTGATCCTGCCTGTCTGCCCCGCGATCCGATTCCGCAACTGGAGACGCGCCAGAACGTGGATCACAATGTCTCCAATGCTGCTGTGGTGGCCATCCGCCCCAGAACCGCCGAGATCCTGGCCATGGTCGGTAGCCTGGACTACAACAACAAGGACATTGATGGTGAGGTGAACGTGGTGCTGGCCGAGCGGCAGCCCGGATCTTCCTTCAAACCGTTTACCTACCTGACAGCGTTTTCTCAGGGCTACTCACCAGCGACGATGGTGCTGGACGTGCCTGTGGGCTTCCCTGATCCCGAGACTGGCATCTACGCCCCAGAGAACTACGACCGCCGCGTCCATGGCCCCATGCAGCTTCGCCAGGCGCTGCAGAACTCTTACAACATCCCTGCTGTCTGGCTGCTGGATCAGGTGGGGGTGAAGAATGTGGTAGAGACTGCCCATCACATAGGCATTGGCACGCTGACCAAGGACTACTACGGGCTGAGTCTGACGCTGGGCGGCGGCGAGGTGCGGCTGATAGACATGGCCTACGCCTTCAGCGTCTTCGCCAACATGGGCACGATGGCCGGACTGCCGGTGCCTCCAGAGCAACAGCGCCCCGGCTATCGCACCCTCGACCCTGTGGCTGTGCTACAGGTCGTGGACATGGATGGCGACGTTATCTATCGTTATGAGCAGCCGGAGGTGCGGGAAGTGATCCCGCCCAGCCTGGCCTACATGATGCTCAATGTGCTGACCGACGTGGACGAACGGCCCGCCTTCGGTAGCTTTGCCGACTATCTCGAGCTGCCCGACCGCCCAATGGGGGCCAAGACAGGCACGACCAACGACTGGCGAGACGCCTGGACGATTGGTTTCACGCCGCAGCTTGCGGTGGGGGTCTGGGTGGGCAATAGCGACAACGAGCCGATGTACAGGGTGGCCGGCTCCATTGGCGCTGCCCCTATCTTCCACGACGTGATGGCCTATGCACATCGCGACCTGCCCGTGGAGGAGTGGCTGGAACCGCCCGGCCTGGAATGGGTCGAGGTTTGCTATCCTTCGGGGATGCTGCCGACCGACGACTGTCCCCGCACAGTACAGGAGGTCTTTCTGTACGGCCAGGCCCCCACCGCTCACGATACCCTGTATCAGCCTTTTGAAGTCAACCGTGAGAACGGCAAGCTGGCCACGATCTACACGCCGCCAGAACTGAAGGAGCGGCGTGTGTATCCTATCTATCCGCCCATTGCCGATGACTGGGTGCGGGACGCAGGCATCGAGCAGCCGCCCCGCCAGTGGGACGATAGCCACGGCCCCAGCCACATTGATGGTGAGACGGCCATCATTGATCCGGCGCCCTACAGCTACACGAGCGGCGTGGTTGCCGTGATCGGTAACGCCCGCGGCGGCGATTTCCAAAACTACCGGCTGGAGTTTGGCCCAGGGCTCAACCCTCCCTCCTGGAGCCACCTGGGAGGTGAGCACACCAACCAGGTGGGCGAGGGGGTGCTGGAGTTCTGGGACGTGAGCGGCCTTGATGGGCTGTATACGCTGCAATTGGTGGTGAACCGCGGTGGCGGCCCGCGCACCGCGTCCGTGCAGGTCACTGTGGACAACATCTCCCCCACCGTCACGCTGCTTCATCCCGAGGACGGAGACGTCTATGTCATGGAGGACGACGAGTGGGTGCGGGTCAGCGCCGAGGCGACCGACGAGTGGGCCATGGACCGGGTGGAGTTCCACCTGGACGGAGAGCTTTTCGCTACCAGCACCGTTCCACCGTACAGCCAGAAGTGGACGATTGCCATGTCAGACACCATCCCGGCGCCCGGTACCATCATCTCCGAGACGCGGGTGATCACCAACCCCGACGGCACAGTGGGCTTGGGAGAGGTACGGGTCTCGGAAGTGATCACTGAAGCCGACGGGCAACTGGTATGGTGGTTCGAAGACGGCCATACCATCATCTCCGACACCCATGGCTACACCGAAACGCACCTCATCCAGGTCAAGGCCTACGACGCCGCCGGCAATGTCAGTGAGAGCGAGGAGATTCGCATTTTCGTTACGCACGAGGAGGAAGAGGAAGAAGAGCAGGCCACGGCATGGCTGCCGCCCGTGGCGTACCTGGGAAATGCAGGGAAGAGGGGGGAAACGAAGGGGGTGAGGGGTTGGGAGCCTTTGCTTCTCGGCAGTGTCTGTGCTACAATGTGGTTGCGGGGAGGAGGTGGAGAACGTGAGCGAACGACAAATCACCTTTGAGGTATCCGAAGAACTGTATCAGAAGATGTGCGAGGCTCAGGTGGCATACGCTGTCCCCAGCCTGGCTGATTTTGTGCGCCAAGCAGTCGAGGATAAGGTGTACGAGATAGAAGCCAAAGCTTGGCGCGAGGGAATTCGGGAGCTGCAACGACAGATCCAGAAAGCCGGTGGGCTCGAGGCACTGAGGCTTGGTGAGACCAAAGAAGAAATCATCGAGAACTTGCGCAAGACCAGACAGCAGATCTTCGAAGAAGAATATGCGCATCTGTATTGATAGCAACCAGTTCATCCTGGCCTTGACACAGGCCGATCCTGAGGCCGAGGAGCTGATACTGAACCTTGCGAAGTTCGATGTGTTTGTTCCCCGCTTGGTCATGAAAGAGGTGACACGGAATCT
>CAZPMV010000302.1:1265-4159 GCA_964587335.1 uncultured Anaerolineales bacterium | reverse complement strand
GCCACGGCATAGACCGGCACGCTGTTCTCGTAGCCCTGGCCCATGAAGGCAAGCTGTTTGCTGATCCACCACATCCCCATCTCGCTGCGGGTGGGCAAGCGCCAGGGGGCATCGGGACAGGCTTGGAGGTCGGCCGGTTCACTCCCCTCTACGCGGGGGCGGTAGACGATGGTCTCGGCCCAAAAGTCGGCCGGCGCATAGCTCTCCGTGATGGCCGACAGCATCTCCGGCGTCCAACGCTCCTGGTACACCGGGTACCCCATGAAATGGTGGATCAAGATGGCCGGGAACTCTTGACGGCGAATGCTTTCCAGCAGAGGCGTCTGATCCCACAGGCCCGCGTTGGCCAACTGCGTGACCTCGAAGGGCTGGATGTAGAGCGGCTTATTTTGCAGCGTCATGAGGCCCATGAATTCATCGGCCAGCACCGGGCCGTCCGCGCTTGTGATAACCCAATTCAGGTTCCTGAAATCCCGGTTGTCGAGCTCCCTGGCGGGCAAGACGCGCCATTTCAACCCCTCGACGGGGCCTCTCAGCGTAGCCTGCATCAGCAGCCCGGTTTGAATCGCCAGCAGCACGAGGAGACCGGCGCGCAGCCAGGGGCGCTCGCGGCTCCAGACGACAAAGGCTCCCGCCACCAGGCTGAGTGCGACGGAAAGCTCCAGCAAGTAATTGACATTGGAGCCTATCTTGCCGATGGTCACCGCCGAGAGGCAAGCCCCGATCAGGTATGGCGCCAGGAGCGACCAGGTTCTCACCCGTCGAGGGGCGAGGAACAGAAACGCGCCGCCGAGAACGAGCAGAATAGGAGCCGCCTCTCGCAGCTCGCGCCACTTGTGTTGGACCCGCTCGATATCAAACTCGTTGACGTTGGCCGTGACGATGTTGAAGAGAAAGCCGCCCCGGGTGAGGACGTTCAAGACGAGGAAGAGGAGCAGCGACAGTCCCCCGACCAGCGCTGCCAGCCCGAGGGCCTGTCGCCGGTCGTGCGTCCACAGCCAGACGAAAGCGGCCAGCGGCGCAGCCAGCACATAAGACTGACGGGTGTAGATCGCTGCGACCAGCAGAAGCGCCGAGACGACCAGTCCCCGCCGGGTGGTAGGCCACCGGGCCACCACGTACAACCCGGCCGTGCTGAGGGCCAGGGCGAGCATATCCACGCGCAAAAGGGACGACCAGCCGACCGCGTAGGGAACCGCCAGAAAGAGCAGGCCAGTAGTGACCGCCGCTATGCGGTCTCGTGAGGGGGTGTAGACGATCAATGCCAGGAACACCGCCGACGCCAGGGCGCACAACAGCGAAATGAGCCGTCCCGCCAGAAAGGACGGCCCAAACAACTTGACAAAAGGAGCCAGCGAGAGAACGTACAGCGGCGGATAGTTGGCGATGGTATACGGCGGTGACGATATGTCCGGGCGATAGGTATTCTGCCCCGCCACCAGGCGCATCGCCTGGTCAACCAGGGGGGCTTCGCCGTAGTCCAGGGGATAGGGGTGAAAGACCGCCAGGGCCGCGTGGACAAAAAAGATGGCAACAGTCACACACAGGAACAGCAGCAGCATGATCGTGGCCCCGTCTTCGACGTGCGGCCCGAGAAGAGCTAGCAGGTGTTTCATCAAACCTCTCTTTTCATCGTTGCCCAATCAAACTGACCTTTGGCTGATCGCTTGTAGATCTCCCGCACGATAGCCTCGATCTCGGGCTCCTCGATGCTGATGTCCCTCACCGGGTATTGTTGGGCCAACTCGGTGATGAGTTCAGAGGCAGAGACCTGCCATCGGTTGAACCGAAAGCGGGCCTGCCGTCCATTGCGTTCTATTAACTCCGCCCGATCAATCTCGACACCGGCAACACCGTCGGCAAAATCCACCACCAGTACCCGGTACGGCGTGAAACGCTTCTTCATGCCCGCGATGGCGCCGTCGTATATAATGCGACCCTGGTCAATGATCATCATACGCTCACAGACCTTCTCGATATCCGACATGTCGTGGGTCGTCAGCAAAACGGTGACCTGCCGCTCCCGGTTCAGTTGCTGGAGGAAGGAGCGAAAGCGGTCTTTGGCCACCACGTCCACGCCGATGGTCGGTTCGTCGAGGAACAGAATGTCGGGGCTGTGGAGCAGCGCCGCGACCAGGTCCGAGCGCATGCGCTGCCCCAGGCTGAGTTGGCGCACCGGTGTGTCCTGGAACTCGTGCAGGTCGAGCAGGTCATTGAACAACTCCAGGTTGGCCTGGTAGGTGCTCGCCGGTATCCTGTAGATCTCTTTCAACAGCCGCAGGCTCTCAATGACGGGCACGTCCCACCAGAGCTGCGTCTTCTGCCCAAACACCACGCCGATACGGTGCGCCAGCCGTTTCCGGTCGCGGTGGGGTATCAGCCCATCAACCTCCACCTCCCCCGAGGTGGGCACGAGGATGCCGGTCAGCATCTTGACGGTCGTTGACTTGCCCGCTCCGTTCGGGCCGACGTAGCCCACCATCTCCCCCTTCTCGATGGCAAAAGTGATCCCATCAACGGCCACCTTTGACGTGCGTTTGAGCGAAAACAGATTGCGCACCGCCGCAAAGCGCCCCGTCTTACGATCCGGCACCTTAAAATGCTTACTCAGTTCCCGTACCTGGATGAGTGACATGGTTGCCTTTCTCTCCGATGGCATTCTCTACAACTCAACTCCCCGAGCTGGAGTATCCTGCTAACCCCCGCCGCCAGACCAGCGATCCCAACATCAGGAGAATGCCGGCCACGACGGGTGACAGGAAGCCCAGTCCGGCGATACCCAGCGCGTTGGGCTTGCCGAGCAATTGTGTGAGCGGATAGTAGTTCATGAACGCGATGGGGAGAAAGCCGGTGACAAAGATGCGAAACCCCCGCCCAAAGACGTCAATAGGATA
>CAZPMV010000302.1:0-1165 GCA_964587335.1 uncultured Anaerolineales bacterium | reverse complement strand
CGCCCATGTAATTGACCTCGCGGCCTAGAAATTGCAGCAGGACGCTGCACGGACGAACGAGGTACTGGTCAAAGCGGCCGTGCAGGATGTCATCTTCCAGAGTGGTTAGATGCCAGAAGAACACCGCATAGACGCTGTGGCTCAACAACCACATACCGTAAAGCATGACGATCTCCCAAAACTGCCACCCTGCCAGGACGCGGAAGCGACTCACCATGACCCAGGTGAGGGAGAGGTTTGCCGCGTTGAGGATGATGATGCCAACCGTCCCGACCAAAAAGTCGGAGCGGTACTCCAAACGTGAGCGGATGGCGACGCCGATGAACTTGAAATAGAGACGCAGAGCTTGCCCTGAGCGTTGTCGAAGGAACTCCATCATCTACCCTCCCTGTATCGTGACGCGCCGCTGCACGCGCGCCCAGCACAATCGGGCCGCAAGGAACAATCCAACGGCCCAGGCGGCTTGAGAGAGGAGGGCATTCCCCAGGCTACCCTCGTAAGCGCCGACGTAGATGGACATGGGGATAAAATAGACCGCCTGGAAGGGCAGGGCAGCGGCGATGGCGGCCAGCGATGGCGGAAACATCCACAGGGGCACGACCTGGCCGGACGCGAAGCGGACCAGCGAGTTGTAGGCCCAGGTATAACTGCGAATGTCGAGGGTGATAATGGACAACATCCCCATCAGAAAACTGAGGACAAAGATGACCAAATAGCCCAGGGCAAGACTGACCAGGAAGGCAAGCCCCGCCTGCACGCTGATGGGAGGCCTGAAGCCGAGAAACAGGTAGGCAAAGAGCACACCCGGCGCAAGTCGGGTCAATAACTCGACGCCGAGTTCGCCCACGCTGCGACTGAGCATGTGAAACATGAAGTCGAGTGGCTTCATAAGGTCGAGTTCCAGTGTCCCCAAACGAACCTGTTCGGCGATGTAGTACTGGATACGCATAGCAGAGCGCATGATGGGCAGGAGTAGAATGCCCAGTACCCCGTAGGTCGTCATGCGTTCCAGGTCCATTCCAAAGGCGTGGGGGCTTTGCTGGTAAAGGATGGACCATAAGGAGTGATTGGCGTACATCATGATAAAGAGGCCCGGCGTGATGAGCCAAAAGTCGAGCCGGAAGATCCAGGCGTTGTGGAAAGCGGTGCGGATGAATGCGTATAG
>CAZPMV010000301.1:0-4173 GCA_964587335.1 uncultured Anaerolineales bacterium | reverse complement strand
ACCTCTGGAAGGACGCCCACGAGGGGCTATACTACGCTTATCTTGATGACATTGAATCGCCAGTGGCAGCCGAGAACTGAGTTGGTCAACCGCTGCCCCGCTGCGCCGCAGACGTCGGGTCACTGGGCTTTGAGTTTGTGGCGATTGATGGTAGTATAGCCGACGAGGCGATGGCTGGGGTACGGGAGCTGCTGGACGATCCAGTCTGTCGCCAATAGATGGTCGAGCGCAGAGGCTGGCGCGCCGCCATACATCGTAGAAGAGGTAAAACTATGCGACCTATCTACACTTTCACCATTATCCCCTCCCTTCCGCCCAAGATCGAGAGATTGCGGGACTTGGCCTACAACCTGTGGTGGGCCTGGCATATGGAGGCGATTGACCTGTTCCGCCGACTGGATCGAGATCTTTGGGAGACCACAGGGCACAATCCCGTCCTGATGCTGGGCACCGTCGTGCAGGTGAAGCTGGAGAGGGCGGCTCAGGACGAAGCCTTCCTGGCCCACATGGATCGGGTGTTGGCGGAGTTCGACCGTTACATGCAGAGCCAGACCACCTGGTATCAGCGGCAACACAGCTTCTCTGCTGGACCAACTGTCGCCTACTTCTCGGCTGAGTTTGGGCTGACCGACTGCATCCCCAACTACTCCGGCGGGCTGGGGGTACTGGCCGGCGACCATCTGAAGTCGGCAAGTGACCTGGGCCTGCCGCTGGTTGGCGTGGGGCTCCTCTACCAACAGGGGTATTTCCACCAATACCTCAGCACCGATGGTTGGCAGCAGGAGGAGTATCCCAAGAATGATTTCTACACTATGCCCATTCAGCTTGAACGGCGCGAGGATGGGACTCCGGTGACGATAGAGGTAGACTATCCCGGCCACAAGGCGAGGGCCCAGGTCTGGCGAGTGCAGGTCGGTCGCGTGCCCCTTTTCCTATTGGATACCAATCTGGAGGCCAATCCCCCCCAGTACCGAGACATCACCGACAAACTCTATGGCGGCGGCATCGAGACACGCATCCGCCAGGAGATACTCATGGGCATCGGTGGCATCCGAGCCCTGGAGGCCCTGGGGATTCAGCCTGCCGTCTGTCACGTGAACGAGGGACACTCTGCATTTCTAGCCGTGGAGCGCATCCGCCTGCTCATGGAGGAGCATGGCCTCTTCTTCGCCGCCGCGAAAGAGGTGGTCACCGCGAGCAACGTCTTCACCACCCATACCCCTGTCCCGGCGGGCATAGATCTGTTTCCCCCTCACTTGATGGATAAGTACTTCGGCGGTTATTATCGTTCCCTGGGGCTCTCGAGAGAGGACTTCCTGGCCTTGGGTCGCATCAATCCCGTCGATTCCAATGAGTCTTTCAGCATGGCTGTCTTGGCCCTGCGGCTTTCTGCCTATGTCAACGGAGTGAGCAAACTGCATGGGGGTGTGGCCCGCCGGATGTGGCAAGCGATATGGCCTGGTGTGCCTGAGGACGAGATTCCCATTACGTCGGTGACCAATGGCATACACCTTCCGTCCTGGATCTCACACGACATGGCAGCCCTGTTCGATCTCTATCTCGGGCCTGGCTGGCGGGAGGACCCTGCCGATCCGGAGGTGTGGCTGCGGACGGACGACATTCCCGGTGAGGAGTTGTGGCGCACGCATGAACGGCGACGGGGGCGACTGATCTCCTTCGCCCGCCGCAAGTTGCGGGCCCAACTGGAGAAGCGGGGCGCTCCCCCCTCGGAGATCGAGCAGGCCAAGGGAGCCCTGGATCCGAATGCACTAACCATCGGCTTCGGGCGGCGATTCGCTACCTACAAGCGAGCTACGCTTGTTTTCAGGGACCCCGAGCGACTGGCCCGCATTCTGAACGATCCCGAGCGTCCCGTCCAGATCATCTTTGCGGGCAAGGCTCACCCGATGGATCAGCCAGGCAAAGAGATGATCAAACAGATCGTCGGCCTGGCAAGGCAGGAGGAGTTCAGGCAGCGCATCGTCTTCATCGAGGACTATGACATGAACGCGGCCCGCTACATGCTGCAGGGGGTGGACCTGTGGCTGAACACGCCCCGTCGCTTCCGGGAGGCCAGCGGAACCAGCGGCATGAAAGCCGCTGCCAATGGGGCCATCAATATGAGCATCCCCGACGGCTGGTGGGACGAAGCCTATCAGCCGGAGCTGGGCTGGGCCATCGGGCGAGGTGAGGTATACGAAGACCACGGTTACCAGGATGGACTCGAGTCCAACGCTATCTATGACCTATTGGAGAAAGAGGTCGTCCCGCTCTTCTACGACCGTGGCCCGGGTGGTCTAGCCCACGGCTGGATCGCCAAGATGAAAGCGGCGATGAAGGCGATCTGCCCCTACTTCAACACCAACCGCATGGTTCGGGACTACGCTGAGCGCTCCTACATGCCTGCGGCTCGGCGTTCCATGCGCCTGGCCGAGGGTGGCATGGCGAGGGCAAAGGCTCTGGCAGAATGGGAAGCCAACCTGCACCAGGACTGGCCTGAACTCAGGGTGGTCAGTATAGACACCGATACCCCGCCCGAGACCAAGGTGGGCAATCAGCTTCAGATTAGCGCCCTGATCCACCTGGGAGCTTTGGAACCTGATGATGTCACCGTCGAACTGTATCACGGGCTGGTGGACACGAGGGGAGAGATTTCGCCGGCCGAAGTCACTGTGATGCACTGTGCTGAGATCAAAGAAGACGGGAGTTGCGTGTTCAGTGGGGTCATTCCCTTCCGCTCTAGTGGCCGATATGGCTATACACTACGCCTGCTCCCGCACCACGAGGACCTGAATAGTCCGTACAAGCCTGGTCTGATCCTGTGGGCGGGATCGTGAGCTCGGGTTTTCGGTACGACGCACCACCAAGTGCGTTGCACCGCTTGTACATTGAGCAAGAAAATGAACCATCTGTTGGGGCGTACGCCCCATACTCAAGGCTGACGAGCAAAGAAACGAGAGAAATCAGCGTAATCCGTGTAATCTGTGATTTGGTTCCGGCTTGGCCGGGTTAGGGAGATGAAGATGACATACGAAACCGCATTGCGAGACGACGCCCGTGAGCGGATCGCTGCTATCGGCAGCGCCGATATCTTGGTGGGCATACCCAGTTACAACAACGCAGACACCATCGCTCACGTGGTGCGCATGGCCGCAGAGGGAATGGTGAAGCACTTCCCAAACATGAAGCCGGTGCTGATCAATTCCGACGGCGGGTCTCCCGACGGCACGCCGCAGGTAGTTCTGGGCACGCCAGTGGCACCGGGAGTGGAGCTGATTGCCACCCAGTACCAGGGCCTTCCCGGCAAGGGCAGTGCCTTCAGGGCTGTCTTCGAGACAGCCAAGGCCCTGGGAGCAAAGGTGTGCGTCGTGGTGGACAGCGACCTGCGCAGCATCACCTCTGAATGGATCGAGTTGCTGGCTGGGCCCATCGTCAAGAAAGGCTGTGGCTACGTGACGCCCTTCTACGTCCGCCACAAATACGATGGTACCATCACCAACAACATCTGCTACCCTATGACCCGCATGCTCTACGGTCTGGACATTCGCCAGCCCATCGGCGGGGATTTTGGCTTCTCCGCCGCGCTGCTGGACAACTACCTGAGCCAGGATGTGTGGGAGAGCGACGTGGCCCGCTTCGGCATCGACATCTGGATGACGACGACGGCCATCAATGCAGGGATGAGCGTGTGTCAGACGCACCTGGGAGCCAAGATCCATGATGCTAAGGACCCCGCGGCCTCGCTGGGGCCCATGTTCCGCCAGGTGGTGGGCACGCTGTTCGGGATGATGGCCAAGTACGAGACTAACTGGAAGCAGGTGACAGGATTCCAGCCGACCGGCTTCTACGGTGAGCCGAGGACGTTGGAACCCGAGCCTCTGCTAGTCACCCTGCCGGCGCTGATCAAGAAACTGCGGGCGGGGCGGGGGGAGTGGGGGGCCATCTGGGAGCAGGTGCTCTCAGCGCAGAGCAAGGCCGTGCTCGAGGACATCCTGGCTCAGCCCGACGATGCCTACCGGTTCACCGCCGCCCAGTGGGCGCCCATCGTCTTCGACTTTGCCGTGGCCTACAACAAGAACGGCCTGGACAAGGATGCCGTGATTGACAGCATGACGCCGCTGTACTACGGGCGCACGGCGGGCTTGGTGGTGGAGAGCGGTGACATGGACAGTG
>CAZPMV010000300.1:0-4175 GCA_964587335.1 uncultured Anaerolineales bacterium | reverse complement strand
CTTCGGGGCGGCAGCGGGACATGGTATTGCCGGAGCCGTAGATCGTGCCGCCGTCAGGCGCCAGCGTCCATTTGCCCATATTGACCCACTCATAGCCGAGGCATTCGTATCCTTCCGGCGCCGGCGGCTCCTGAAACGTAATGGTGGTCTTGTGCTCGCCCGTGTCCGGCGATAGGACAAAGACGTAGAAGTTCATCATGTCGCCGCCCTCTTCTCTGCCGGCGATGTAAAGCTCGCCGTCGCCAGGGTCAACGGCCAGAGCGAAGATGATGGACGGCACGTTCGGCAGCGGGTCCAGCCACTGTTGAGTGGCGGTGTCCAACACATGGATCGCACCCTCCAGGGCCAGGTAGAAACGGTCGCGCAGCGGGTCCACCGCCATCCCGAAGGGAAACCCCTGCGGTCTGGGCGCCTCCGCCAGTATCGTATCATCGGCCGTGTTGATCACAGCGAGACCTTCATCATCCACGAGGTAGAGCTTATCGCTCTCACGGTCGATCAGGGCCCAGCGACCGCCAGGCAGCGCGCCCAGGTCGGCCAGCGAGGTTGTGTCATAGACCAGGGTGTCCGTCTCGCCAACGGCGTATAGCTTGCTGTGGACCGGATCGGTCAGCAACTGGCTGTGCGACGGCGAGGGCGACACTCCCATAGAGAGCTTCTGCACGATTGTTCCTTGGGTGGTGTCTATGACGTACAGTGTCCAGGACTGACCGTCCGGCCCTCGCTCCGCACTGCTGATGGCAAAGAGGCGTCCGGCCTGCTCGTCCAAGGCGATCGTCCGGATGCCCGTGCCCTCGTAGCGATCACCGAGAATACCCACTTCGGTGATGATGCTGACCAGTAGACCGCTGGCCACATCCATGGCCAGGATGCGGTTGTCGTAGGCCAGGTAAGTGTACAGCCGGCCGGCGATGGGATCCAGGAGCATCTCCTGCGGCCCCATCGGCGTGATCACAGCCCCTGCCGGTACAGCCAACCCTGCCAGCAGCAAGAAGCTCAGCGGTAGCACAACAGATACTCTCTGCATGGGGTTACCTCCTATCAGACGTAGGGCGGCTTTCCGTAGCAGCCAGGGGAGGAAGCCGGTGTGGAAACACCAGCTTCACATAAGACACCTTCCGAGATCTTCTAGCTGTCTGTCCCGTTCCAGCCTCACCCACCGACGGGGACACTCACTATCAGACTCGACAAAGCAAACAGGCCAAACCCAATGATGGCCGCGCCGGACACTCTGTTCACCCAGAGCAGGCTGCGGACGGTGAACCTTGTGCGGAACAAGCCAACACCGCCGCTCAGGAGAAGCCACCATAGAGCTGAGCCGGTGAATACTCCCAGGACCAAGATGGCCGCAGAGACATAGTTGCCTTCGGAGCTTGCCATTCCCAATCCAGCGAATATGGCAGCGAAGGAGAGAATGGTCAGCGGATTGGTGAGAGTGAGCAGGAAGGTCGAGGCATAAGCGCTGATCAGTCCTCTCCCCGCGACCGAAGCCGCCTGTTCAGCAGGTCTTCTCAGCAAGGTTCTGAGGCCCAAATAGCAGAGGAACACTCCGCCTACGAACCGCACCCAGGCCTGTTGGCTGATCAAGAAGCTGGAAATGAAGGTCAGTCCGAATCCAGCGATGCACCCGTAGATGGCATCGGCCGTGGCTGCTCCCAAACCGGAGACGAGACCAGAAGCCCACCCTTCTGCCAGTGTGCGGCGCATGCACAGCACACCGATCGGCCCGACAGGAGCGGCAATGGAGAAGCCTATGATGAGTCCCCGAACAAAGAAGCTGATGTCCATTGATCTTCCTTGAGATGAGCGCAATGAGATGAGCGCAATCTCGCAGGGCTGCACGGTGCAACGGCGACTAATTATAGCGCTGGTTTGCCGAGATGACAAGCCCTGACTCAAGCGTGCGATACCAACTCCAAGGTCAGTGCAGCAGTGCAGCTCTGTTGAGTCTCCGTTGGCTTTGCCGGGATAACCTGGAACTGAACTTGCGCGAACAGCCTGGCTGGGGTATTCTATGGCTCAATGCGCTTCAGCAGCGATTATTGACGTGTGAAGGAGAGTCAGGCGATGACGAAGAAAGATGCCCCCGTCACAGCGACGGATAGAAAACCTCTGGATCGGCTGTGTGCCGACACGCTGCGGATGCTGGCCGCCGATGGCGTGCAGAAGGCCAATTCGGGCCATCCCGGCCTGCCCATGGGCATGGCCGACGCTGCCTACGTCCTTTGGACCCGCTTCCTCAAGCACAATCCGGCCGATCCCCAGTGGCCCGACCGCGACCGCTTCGTCCTTTCGGCCGGTCACGGTTCCATGCTCCTCTACGGGCTGCTGCACCTCACCGGCTACGATCTGCCGCTGGAGGAGCTAATGAGCTTCCGCCAGTGGGGCAGCCGCACGCCTGGCCATCCGGAGCATGGGTTGACGCCAGGGGTCGAGCTAACCGCCGGCCCTCTGGGGCAAGGGTTCGCCGCTGGCGTGGGCATGGCTCTGGCTGAACGGTGGCTGGCGGCGCGCTTCAACCGCCCCGGCTTCCCCATAGTAGATCACTTCACCTACGCCATCGTCAGCGACGGCGATCTAATGGAAGGCCTCTCCCATGAGGCGGCCTCGCTGGCCGGGCACCTGGGCCTGGGCAAGCTCATCTACCTGTACGACGACAATCACATCTCCATTGAGGGCCCGACGACGCTGGCCTTCACCGAGGACGTCCCGGCTCGCTTCGCCGCCTACGGGTGGCATGTGCAGCGGGTGGATGGTCACAATCAGGCAGATGTGGAGGCAGCCGTCCGCGCCGCGCAGGCGGACACGGAGCGACCTTCTATCATCGCCTGCCGCACGCACATCGGCTTCGGCAGCCCACACCAGCAGGACACCGCCGGAGTGCACGGATCGCCGCTGGGGGAGGAGGAGTTGCGACTGACCAAGGAGAACCTGGGATGGCCGCAGGAGCCTCGCTTTTACATTCCAGACGAGGTGCTGCCCGTCTTTCGTGCCGCTCGCCAAGAGGGCGCGGCCCGCGAAGAGGCCTGGAGCGAGCTCTTTGGCCGCTACCGCGAGGCCTACCCCGACCTTGTCGCCGAGTTCGAGCGGGTCATAGCCGGAGAGCTGCCCGACGACTGGGAGGACGCGCTGCCCCTCTTCACGCCTGACGACGGGGCGATGGCCACCCGCGCCGCTTCGGGAACCACACTCAACGCCATCGCCTCGGCCGTGCCGGAACTGCTCGGGGGCTCTGCCGATCTGCATCCCTCTAACAAGACCTATCTCAAGGGCTATGACGACATCCAGCGTGGTAACTTCAGCGGGCGGAATCTGCACTTCGGCGTGCGGGAGCACGGCATGGGCGGTATTCTCAATGGCCTGGCGATGCATGGCGGCATCATTCCCTACGGCGGCACCTTTCTCGTCTTCAGCGACTACATGCGTCCCAGCATCCGGTTGGCGGCCATGATGGGAGCCCATGTCATCTACGTTTTCACCCACGACAGCATCGGCGTGGGCGAGGACGGCCCCACTCACCAGCCGGTGGAGCACCTGGCCGCGCTGCGGACCATTCCGAATCTGACCGTCATTCGTCCCGCCGACGCTCGGGAAACAGTGGAGGCCTGGCGCGTGGCGCTGAAGCATGACCACGGGCCGGTGGCGCTGGCCCTCACTCGCCAGGGCCTGCCGGTCCTGGACATCCCAGCCGAAGAGTTGCGCGCGGGGGTCGAGCGGGGCGGTTATGTCCTGGCCGACGACGCCGCGCCGGAGGTAATTCTCATCGGCAGCGGATCGGAGGTGTCGGTGGCCCTGGCGGCTCGCCAGCTACTGGCCGAACGGGGCGTGGCCGCCCGCGTCGTCTCCCTGCCCAGTTGGGAACTGTTCGATGCCCAGCCGCAGGAGTACAGGGAGGCGGTGTTACCGTCTGGACCGCCCCGAGTGGCGGTCGAGGCGGGGATCTCCCAAGGCTGGCACAAGTACGTGGGTGCCGAAGGGGCTACCGTGACTGTGGATCGCTTCGGCGCGTCCGCGCCCTACAAGGTGCTCATGGAGGAATACGGCCTCACAGCCGAGCGTGTGACTGAGAAGGCGCTGGGGTTGTTGGGGGGGGGGCAGTTCGGTAGGTTAGTAGTTCGGTAGATTGATAGACAAAGGTGCAACGCACTTGAACAAAGAGCGTTGCACCTGGTATA
>CAZPMV010000299.1:0-4193 GCA_964587335.1 uncultured Anaerolineales bacterium | reverse complement strand
GTCGTTGGGGGTAGTGAAGGCCCGGTAGATGTAGTCCGGCTCTGCGTAGACCACCCGCGGATCGGCCCGCAACCGCTCGACCAAGTCCAGCTCCTGCCCCTCGGGCACGGCCAGAATGTGGACTCTGATCTGCTCGATCTGGCCGATCACGGTCAGCCCGTGCTGATCCAGCAGGGCACGGGCGGAGTCGGCTTTCGCGCCGTCCTCTAAGTGCAGCAGGATGCGGCCTGGTGCGAAATCGGCTCCGGTCCACGCCCCCCGGGAGGACACGGTTTCCACCTCCCTGAGTAGCGGAGGCTGAGGGACTGGCCCCGCGCTGGTAACCAAAGGCAACGTGACCAAGACAAGCACGACGACGAAGGCCCGAGCGGCGATATGGTTATGGTGATGTCGCTTCACGGTAGGAACCCTCCCTCCTGCCTCAAACACAAAACGCCACCTCCTGTTTGCCCAGGAAATGGCGGCGATGTGGAGCATGGTTGACATCTCCTGTGCATTCAGGAGCCAACACAGGGATCGCCTAGGCGTCTCTGCAACCACCTCGCTATCCCATCATCATGAGGCATAAGAGTTTATCACGCCTATGGTGAATCGGCAAGCTGGTCGCCGTGGCAAGGTTGACATCTTCTACTGCCCAGTCTGCCGGATTCGCCAGGTGAGTACGGGTCATATCAAGATCCTTGCTCCGGACACTTCTCCGGCAAGTCACCAAATGGGACGCGGAAAAACGCCGATGGCCGCGGACAATGGGGACAATTGGGCGAACAAAGAAGAAGAACATCCGTGTTTGTCCGTGTTCATCCGCGTCCTGGCCAAAGCGTCCGGTAGTGAGATCAAGATGCAGTTTCGCGATCAGTTCAATCCACCTCGATGCACATTTGACAAGGAACGGGAATCCGGTATAATAACGTTGTCGTCATTCACCCCAAGTCCCCACCGACATGAAGGGGACACCGCGAGGCTCGCTGTTCTTCACACCTGAGCCTGGAGGGAACGCCGAAAGGAGGGATGCCGCCGCCCCACAAGACGCCTCTGGTAAGCCCGCTTGGCGAGAACCTCTCTCGCCCTAGACACCCATTTCCGGTTAGGAGGGAAAAGTGAAACGGTTATCTGTTTTGGTCATTGTGGTTGTACTGCTTCTGGCTGCCTGCGCCCAGCCCACCCCCGTGGTGATCGAGAAAGAGGTTCTGGTCACCGTCGAGGTGGAGAAGCAAGTGGTCGTCGAGAAAGAGGTTCAGGTCACCGTCGAGGTGGAAAAGCAGGTGGTCGTCGAGAAAGAGGTTCAGGTGACCGTCGAGGTGGAGAAGGAGGTGATCGTCGAGGTGCCGGAGAAGGTCACTCTCAAGTACTTCATGTGGGACCCTGATCTGGAGGAGCTCGAGCTCAGCATCATTGACGAGTACACCAGCATGAACCCCCACGTCACCATCGAGTTCGAGGCGTTGGTGCCCGAGGAGTACTGGCCCAAGATGAGCGCCCTGGCCACCGCCGGGGAGATGCCCGACGTCTTCAACATGAGCTCAGGCTTCGTGGACGAGTATGCCTCCAAGGGTCTCATGGGAAGCATCGAGTACTACATTGAGAGGGACATCAACCCGGACGACTATTTCAGCGGCATCTTCAGTGCCGTGCGCTACCCCGACAAGCAAACAAGCAGCATGAAGGCTATGCCCTTCGCCTGGGTGTGCACGGTGCTCTACTACAACAAGGACGCCTTCGACGCGGCGGGGGTGGACTACCCCCAGGAAGACTGGACCTGGGACGACTTCCTGGATGCGGCCAAGAAGCTGACGGTGGATGAGGACAGCGACGGCATGATTGACCAGTATGGTTTCTGGTTCTATGGTCGCTACGCCCAGACAGAATCTTGGATCTACCAGAACAACGGTCGCCTTCTGAACGCCGCCAAGACGCGCTTCGAGCCAGACGACAATGCCATCGAGACCCTGGATTTCCTGTACAGCCTGATCCACGAGCATGAGGTAGCACCCATGCCGAAGGAGATGGAGGGCATCCGCCAGCAGGATATCTTCCCCCAGGGGATGGCGGCCATGTGGGTGGATGGCTCCTGGAATATCCAGAACTGCCGTGACGTCGCTGGCGATACTTTCCAGTGGGGCATCGCGCCCATTCCACGAGGCCCGCACTGGGAGAAGGATCAGGCCTACGGCTGGCCCGACAACATCGCTATGTCCCCCACCACGCCGCACGCGGACGAGGTGTGGAACTATATCAAGTATCTGACCGGACCTGGCCGGCCAGCGTCGTCCTACAAAGGCGGGAAGGTGCCTATCCTGAAGTCCACCGCTTTGTCGGAGGAGTTTCTGGAGAAGGACCAGCAGCCTGCCAACAAGGGGTTCCTGCTGGAGTGGGGCGATAACCTGGGACCCAACTCCTTCACCCCCGGCTGGGGCGAGTGGCGCGGCTACACCGGTGGGGCCGGGCTGAACGCCTGGCTGGATGAGGCCTACAACGGCGAGGTGGATATGGCAACTGCCATCGAAGAAACCACCAAGACCGCCAATGAGGTCCTGACCCGCTTCTATCCCGAGCCCTAGAACAGATAGACGAACAGAGAATTGGCAGTAGGGGCGACCACTTGCGTCGCCCCTACTGTCTATCTGCATGGGGGGAGGCTGCCATGCGCTACCGCAAGACCACGCCCTACCTCTTCATCCTGCCCACGGTCATCGGGTTGGTCCTCTTCCGCTATTATCCCATCGTTTCCGTTGTCGTGAACAGCTTCCGGCGTTGGCAGATGCCCGCGCCGCCCTACTGGCTCGGGCAGGGCAACTATCAGGAGATGTTCAGCTCCGCCCCATTTTGGCTCGTCGTCAGAAACACCTTTGTCTTCGTCGGCCTCTACGTGCCCGGCGTGGTGATCGGCGCTTTGATCCTGGCGCTCTTGATACACCAGAAACTGCCGGCGATTTCCTTCTTCCGTGGGCTCTTCTTCATGCCTTACATCACATCCATGGTGGCCGTGGCTATGGTGTGGAACTGGATCTTTGCCACTCGGTTTGGCATCCTGAATCACTTCCTGAAGACCATCTTCCATGTCACCGATCCCGTCGCCTGGCTGGCCGAAAGGCCCTACTCCCTGCTGGTTCTGATCGTCGTCTCCGTCTGGAAGACGGCGGGCTTCCAGATGCTTGTCTTCCTGGCCGGGCTGCAGGCCATCCCCAAGAGCTTGTACGAAGCGGCGCGCGTGGATGGCGCCACCGGGCGGCAGTCCTTCTTGCGCATCACCCTGCCTCTGCTGTCACCGGTGACCTTCTTCATCGTTGTCAACTCCGTCATCCAGGCCTTCAGGACCTTCGAGGTGACCTACGCCATGACGCAAGGGAAGCCGCTCTACGCTTCGGCTACGCTGGCCTACTACGTGTACCAGAACGCCTTTGTGTTTCAGCGCATGGGGTTCGCCTCAGGATTGGCCTGCATGCTGGTGCTGCTCGTGGGCCTTGCGACGTTGGTGAATTTCCTGTTCAAGAACCGCTGGGTTCACTACCAGGCATAGAGGAGTAGCGAGATGACAGTGCGATCCAAGCGCTTCGGCATTGTGATCAACAGGATGTTGATGTATACGCTTCTCTTGTTCTTTGCCTTCATCACCGTCTTCCCTTTCCTGTGGATGCTCCTGACGACCTTCAAGTCCTCCAGGGCTGTCTTCGCCATCCCGCCCACCTGGATGCCGGATAAGCTCTTCAAGCCGGGCATGTGGGAAAACTACGTCACCGTGTTCACCAAGCACAACTTCACACGGTACACCTTCAACAGCATTTTCGTGTCCTTCATGGCTGCTCTCGGCCAAGTGATCACCTGCTCACTAGCCGCCTTCGCCTTCGCCCGCATGCAGTTTCGGGGCAAGAACTTCCTCTTCGGTGCTCTCCTGGCCACCTCCATGGTGCCCATCGAGGTGAGCATCATTCCTGAGTTTCTTCTGATGATCAAGCTGGACTGGCTCAACACCTACCTGCCTCTCATCGTCCCCTCCTTCCTGACGGGGGCCTATGGGACCTTCATGCTGCGTGAGTTCTTCGCCAACATTCCTCGGGACCTGGAGGACGCGGCGGCGATGGATGGCGCTTCGGCTTTTCGCATCTACCACAGTGTGTTCATACCGCTGGCAGGGTCAGCGCTGGTGACCCTGTTCGTCCTGGCTTTCATCAACAACTGGAACGCCCTGTTGCGTG
>CAZPMV010000298.1:1547-4196 GCA_964587335.1 uncultured Anaerolineales bacterium | reverse complement strand
GCCCGTGGCCGGTTTCGACACGCCGGTGCACCGCGAGTACCTGGGTGATCTGGGGGTCTATGCGCCGCCGGGCGACGCGGCCGGGCTGGCGGCGGCGCTGGCCGCGCTGCTGGACGATCCTGCGGACGCGGCCCGCCGCGGCCGGGCGTTGCGCCAACGAGCCATGGCCCGCTACACCTGGGCGCAGGCCGCGCTGGAGATCGAAGCGATCTACGAGACCGTACTGGCCGGGGGAAGTGCTCGTAGATAAGGCTGTGTGGCCAAGCAGGCTCCTGAATGCAATCGTCCAGTATCTGCTCAATCCGCTCAGTCCGCTGACGATCTTTGGTTTTTTTCAGAGGAGTCATCCACAATTTGACTTATTTCACCAATTGCTGTGGACTATCCCTCAAGTTCGGTTGGAGGATAACAAGGGAGAGAGAACATGACCATTAGCACTGTCAGTATTGGCAAGCTGCAACGCGGCCTGTCGGCGTGGCTGAATCGAGCGGGCTATGGCCGGGAACGGATCATCGTTTCTAGTCACAGCAGACCAAAAGCGGCTGTGATCAGCATTGAGGACCTGCTTCTGCTGGAAGACCTGGAGGACGCCCAGGCTGCTCGTGAGGCGCTGGCAGAATACGAGAGCGGTGAAACCGTCCCCTGGGAACAGGTCAAGGCAGAATTGGCACAGAGGCGCGTTAGCAGTGTACCGGATTGAAGCAAGGCGGCGAGTACAGAGGGAACTCAACCGCCTACCCTGGCGGGATCGAGACCGCATCGAGGCGGCAATTGACACACTGGCCGAGGAGCCCCGACCATCGGGGTGCAAGTCTGTCAGGACGGCAGACCCAGGAACCTATCGCCAGCAAGTGGGCGACTATCGCATGATCTACATCGTGCGAGACGCCGAGCAGGTGATTGTCGTGGCGCGGACAGCCAGGCGGGGAGAGGACACATACGAGGGATTGTGACAGAAACGGAGCATCGATTCTGCTCCAGACAGAAGACGCGGATGAAGCGACGTTGGCGCCGCCTCATCCGTTGACCCATCTCCCACTTCCTCACGTTCAGGGATCTCCGCGTTCAGGGCTCTCCCATGAGATCGCCGAGCACTTCCTCCCAGAAGTCGCTGAAAGGCATGAAGCGCCGCTCTGCAAAGTCCTCGTTCACCTGCTCCATGTAACTGCTCACACCCAGACGCGGCATGGCTCTGGCCAGATGATCGATCTTCGCCTCCCACGCAACAACGAGCTCGTCGCTTCGCCTTGCCAGGTCCGATAGATCCAACCCCAGACGGAACATGTGATCGAGCCTTCTCATCAAGTCATACCAGGCCTTGAAGTCCTCCTCCATGACCACCTGCTGAGGAATCATTGAGAACTCCGAGAAGTTATAGGCCGGGACAAAGGCATAGAAGCTGAAGAACTCAACGCCTCTCGCTTCCGCCTTGTCAGCAAGATACGTAGTGATCGTAGCCCCGCCTTCGTAGTCAGAAAACCTGACCGCACACTGTGCAAGCTCGTCCTTCATCCTCGGCAAGCTATACACGCACGAGATGTCCCTCTCCCTGTCATACGGAACCGGTCCGTGCACTCCTCCCAGGGCGGCCACGCGTTTGACGCCCAGTTCCTCGACCGCGTCGAAGAACGCCTCGGCATAGCACTCGGCGTTCTGATGGGGTTCCTCTCCCAAGAAGATCAGGAAACCGTTCTCGTCACCGCCTGAGTAGAAAAGCTCGTTTCTCCTCTCCTCCAGGGTTTCTCTGTAGCCATCACTGAGCTTCACCGCCGGCCTCAGAAGATGGTGGGTTCCAGGGATCTGGAACAGGTAGAACCCGTCAGGCTCCATTTCCCCGATTCTTCTTGCGGCGGTTTGCTCTATCAGATACTTGGGCAGGCCCGAGGAAACGTCCCCGGCATCGGCCCATTGATGCCAGCCTGCGATCATGTATTCCGCCGCATCTGGGATCTCCCAGAGTCGGATCAGATCGTTCATGGTCTCACACCTTTCTCCAAAGCCCACACAGCTTCGCGCGTTTGCTCTCCGCAAGAGAGCAGGTAGTCGTCAGAGAAGAAGGATGTCTGCGAGCTCGCTGGCTCCAAACAACTCCAGCTCGAAAACCTCAGCGTATGGCGCAGGCACCGAACACGCCTCAGCACTCTGACGGTTCGTCCTCAGAATCCGCTCATCCAATCCATAACCTCGTTGGTTCAGATTGCGTTGCTGCTGTGATCGATGGAAACTCAGTAGTCGTGCCTTCCAGGCCGCTATCTCATCGCCGAATCCCATGTATACGTCACATCGGATTTGGACTGTCTTCGGATCGCGATTCAACAGCGCCGCTAGCGGATACTCCGCTTCCTGCGCCACCCGGCGAAACATGGCATAGACTCGTTGATGGCCGAGGTTGGTATCATGACCATGCGGCAGCAACACCAGCGATGGCCGCCTGCTCAGAAGATGCCGACGCAGACGATCAATACTGGCTTCGTCCTGCACGGGATGCCCGGACTCGTCCTCTTTCAGTCGAAGAAACGCCAGGTGGGCCCATGGCAGCCCGAAGAACCGGCAACTCGCCCTTTGCTCTTGCTGGCGAAGTCTCGCCTTTGCCTCCACAGTCGGTGGCGAGCAGAACGTGTCTTCCACCCCACTCGCTCCTGATGTGAC
>CAZPMV010000298.1:0-1447 GCA_964587335.1 uncultured Anaerolineales bacterium | reverse complement strand
CAGGCGCACCGTTCAGACACTCCTCAGGCATTCCGTTGGGTTACCACAATCAACGTGCCCAGAAGGACTCCAACACCTCCCAGCAGTTGCCGGGGAGTAGGCAGCGTATCGAACAACAGCAGCGACCACAACACGGTCGCCACCGGACTGAGCGTCAGCACGACAGAGTGGATGCTCATCTTCAGCCGGTGCAATGTAGCATAGTAGAGTGCGCGGCTGATCACCACGTCCACCGTGCCCACCAAGACGAGTGGCAGCCATGCCGTGGCGCCGGGCCAAACCAAGGTCCGCCGGCCTGCAGCAAAGAGAAAGAGAAACCCAGTTGTGCACAGCAGGCGCAGGAAGAAGAAATCGAAGAACTCGATCTGATCGCCGTAGCGCTTGGCGAGTGCTGCATGCAGAGCATACATGAAGGCAGCACTGAGAACCAGCATGGAGCCCAGGCGCAGGTAGTTCCCATGCTGGACCGTGATGATCAGAACCCCCGCCACCGCCAGCAGCGCGCCGCCCGCTTGGACGAGAGTGAGCCTTTCCCGTAGCCAAAAGAGACCCAAACCAAGGGCGAAAAGGACGGAGGCCTGGCTTAGCAGAGATGCAGTGCCAGGGTCGATGAATGCCACCGCCTCGTAGTTTATGTTGGTGCTAGCCGCCACCAGGAAGCCGATGGATAGAAGAAACCACCGGTGTTCCCTGAGCACGCTCAAGTGCAGCCGCCTCTGGGCCAGGCCGAGCAATCCCACCTCCGCCGTCGCAATCGCCAGGACGTACATGGCTGACACACCCGGGGAAATGTAGGGAAGCAAGAGGCGGGCGAAGACCAAGTGCAGGCTGTCCACGATCAGCATCGCAGCGATCAGCATCGGTCTGCTGTTTGTCAGGCGTGAGGCAGCGGTTGCAGATGTGTGTTGCATGACCCTCGGCTGAGTTTGGATGACGGCTCGGTCGAGTGCATACTCACCCTATGGCCCGAGCAACCTTCCGCTCACCCATCGGTGTGACCAGACCCCAGACCTCGCCGGAGCCCTCACTGAGTGAAGGCAGTTGAGCTGCTCGCTATTAGCGGGAAGTAGTAGACGGGAACAGGCCAGGTATCATTCACGGCTGCAAACCAGTAGTTGGCATCGCGATACGCTTTGTGCTGCTCGATGTGGATGAAGTGGCCCGAATAGCCCGCTGCCACAGTGCCGCATACTTGATCAGTCGCTACCCCGTTGAGCAACCGCCCTTGCACGTTCGTAGTGCCATTCAGGGTGCATGCTGGACTATCACCGGGCACTGTGACCGTCCATGTTGGGTTGTGGTACACAAGATTGGACTGCAGTTCGAGTATCTTGTCACCGGCGACAGGTGGTGTGGCGGAGCCGTGTGTCACGTAGACGTCCACACCCGGACAGCTCGATGTCCCCATCCCGTGGAACTGCAGATGATGGAATGTGGCGTTGTGGGT
>CAZPMV010000297.1:0-4212 GCA_964587335.1 uncultured Anaerolineales bacterium | reverse complement strand
GTATTGCCGCCCCATGACCACATCCACCTCACCGTTGCTCATCCCGTAGACGACAGACCATTGCGTGCTCCCCTGGGCCACTTCGGCCAGCAGTCCCATGGCGCCCTGAGCAGGTATCTGGCCCCCAGCTTCCGTGAGTCGCTCGCTGACCCTGTCATAGCGCCAGCATCGCCCTGCGGCAGATTCCCCGGCCGAGGCGCGCAGGAAGTTGGTGGCCTGGTGCCAGGGTGTCTCATTGGGGATAACGACCATCTCTCCCTGATAGAACTCCACCAGGACCGCACGTCCCGACGGATCAGCCATCAGGTAGTGGACGGGAGGCCCTCCGCCCATGTCGATGTTGTAGCTCTCCAGGATGGCCACGGCCTCGTCCACATTTCTGGCCTGATCGAGCATCTGGCGGATGGCCATGAGCGATCCGATGGTCTCCTTGCCCGGGTCAGAGCGCATCTGCCCCGGTGGTACAGCCGCCATGCCGACGGCCAGGCCGTGCTCGTTCATGCCATCGAAAGGCAAGAGGGGCGCGTTCAGCAGCGCTCGACGCTCGCCAAGCGGCAGATCGGTCAGCCCGTGTGCCCTGGCTTCCCCAAATCCAAAGTAGGCGATGTCCACCATCGAAACCGAAGCGTAGCCGTCCGGCGGGTCGGTGAACAGGAACAAGGCCGGACTGTACTCCCAGTCGAAGTTGCGGCCATAGAGCATGTTGTCCGCTTCGCCGAGGGCGGCGAAAAGCGAACAGGCCCACGCCGGCGGCGAGCCGTGTGGAATAAGCCCACAGTCGGACCACAAAACTGCTGACGGGAGTATTCCACACGGCAAGGCCGTCACACCTGGGGCTGGCGCACTCGCCGCCATCCACTCCTGGACACCTTCAGCAAAAACCACCCTCTCCTGGTATGCACCGTAGTAGCGCATGGTGTAGAGTGGGTGATCGTCCAGTTGCTCCAGGCTGCTGAGTGTGGCGACTTGTTCGTATGAGAGGCCATCTGTGCGGGGCTCATCTGCTGGTGCGGCAGTTGGCGTAGGGGCCGTAGGCGTCGCGGCAACGGTCCGGGGGACAGCCGTCGGCGCAGGCGCGGGAAGGCTGCAGCCGACCAGAAGCCACAGGACGCATGCTATGCCGATGAGCCGCGGGAGCAACCTTCTGGTGTTCATCCGCTCTCTTGTCGTACCTTGGCTGTTTCCTTCACTCCGCTGAGAGCCGCCACGGACAGGAGGAACAGCCCCGCGTAGACAGCAAAGATGACCAGATAGCCCAGGCCCGGACGGAGAGCGTTGAAGAAGTCAGCCATCGGTCCACCAATGCCCGCGCCGACTATGCCCGCACCGGCCCCGGCCAGGTTGGAGATGCCCAGATAGCGCCCCGCCTCCTGGGGTGGTACCAGGTCGGTGCCCAGCGCCCAGTTAGTGGCCATGAAAGTACCGGCCCCCATGCCGATGATGCAGCCGCTGACGATCACCAGCGGAAGATTGGTGGCAAAGAGCAACAGAATCGTGCCAGCAGCGGCGATCAGGCCAGAGAGCGCCACCAACCGCTTGCGACCGATGCGGTCCGCCAGGTAGCCGCCGCCCAGCGCGGTGATGATCAGGAAAACGGCCACTGCCGCCAGCAGCAATGTGGTCACCGTCGCCGCGTTGGGGATATGCAGGACATCCGCCAGGTAGTACTGAGCGAAGCCCTGAATGGAGCCCACCGCGGCCAGGAACAGCAGCCGGTTGATCACCCACCAGATGAACGAGGTCTGCCGCCGAGCCTCCTTGCCGATCCCCACCGATGCGCCAGCGTACACGCCCACGAAAACGGCGCCGGCCATGCCCACGAGGCCCGCCAGACCGACCACGGCGATCTGCAGACCAACCGACGCGCCCCGTTGCGCCAGTTGCGTCCCGCTGGCGCGAACGATCCATACGGCCGCCTGCGTGACGGCAACGAAGATGACAGTGAGGGCGATCAACCGCATGACCCGGCCGCGGACGGGTTCGGTGGGCTTCTCCTTCAGCGGTTCCTCGTGCACGGTGAGGACGGTGATCAGCATGGTGACGAAGAAGGCGGCCATGATGATGCCCACGGTCAGCCAGATGTTGCCAGCGTCCACCAACGGGCCGATGAAGATGACCAGAAAAACGGGCAGCAGTTCCATCACCGCTTTGACTCCAGAAGCTCGCCCCCGCTGGTTCTCGGGCACCAGATCAGGAATCAGCCCTTGCACCGCGCCGTGGGCCACGTTGGAGGAGATCTGCAGGAGCACGATGCCGGTGAGCAGGACACCGTACGCGGCGGTGACACCAAAGGCGGATTGGAAGAAGCCATCCAGCGTTGAGCCCACGAAGAGCGGGGAGGCACCGATGATGAACAGGAACAGGATGTTGAGCAGAGTGCCGCCGACGATGAACGGACGCCGCCGCCCCGCCCGATGCGTGCTGCGGTCGCTGAGCATGCCTGCCATGGGCTGGACCGCCATGGCCATAGCCAGCCCGATGACGCGGATGGTCGCCAGGTAGGTGTTCTTCAGCTCCAGCGGCGCGAATAGCACCACCAGATAGGGCAGCAGCACCGGCGTGATGGTGCCTGAGGCTACGTTGATCCCCAACCAGTAGATGTTGATGGCAATGTGATCGTACCAGCGCATTTGCTGTTTCATGCTCGGCCCTCCTACTGATATGATAGCTTCCATACTTGGCTCTCAGGCATAGTCTGCGCTGACCTTCTCGTGAGCTTTCTATGGGTGTTGTTGGCCCGCATCCTGTGCGGGCATGCACCGTCACTTACCTCCCCGCTAGGCCCGGTTGAAGTAGAGGCCCTTCCCTCTCACCGAGTTGTGTTGTCTCAATGGTCACCCGTCACCTACTTTCACCACATCCCGCTCCCCCTACGCCGGAGGGTTCTCCGGTGCTGCTCTTCCAGAGCCTGCCCTGAGCCTATCGAAGGGCTCTTCACACCTTCCGTGGCCTTCACTCCGCATGAAAAGCTCGGCACCTTCCTGTTCCCCTTCCGGGGCTAACCTTTCGACGCTGCAGGATTCACCTCATGTTGCGGGCTGCGGTTTTGCTCTCCTTTCTCAGGAGGTTACAGCGCTTCAGCACCTCCGGTCACCCAGAAGCACTGGTTGCCTGCTACGCGGCTGCCTGACCATTACCGCGACCGGACTTCCACCGGTTAGCAGACGACAGCCTGTCAGGACACACCAGCGAGTTGTTAGCCGCCCTCCTTACTCCTGCAAGAGCCCCTCTTCTACCCTCATTATTGCTTTCCATCCCGTCTTGACTTGGTGAGGACAGTGTCTTTTCCCATACTCAAGACATTCCCTGTATCCTCGGGGGATTTCTGACTTCTTCATGTCCTTCGGGTCGTAGTAGATATCTGAACCAACCTCCTCAAGCACATGCGCTTTGTACAGTTCTTCAAGTTCGTCTTGCAGCATCCCCTTGATTTCCACAACTCGAACATCATATCCGAGTTTCCTGAGTTCTTCTCGCAGCGGTTGATTCACGTATCCTGTGCATATTTCAATTCGATGTGTGTCTGGCGCCGCGCCAAACTGGTCGAGAAGTTGGATTGCCAAATCTGCATATTCTTTCAGATAACGCTTTGTGTGAAAGCCGTTCTCTCCGTCATCTCTGAAGTATTCAACCGGCACTGTGGCAGTCTGAACCTGGTGTTCATCTGATATGCCAACCATCACACCACACAAAGGAAACCCCCAGCCAGCATCATCAATTTGCAGTGCTTGAAGGTTGGGCGGTATGAAGCTGTCGTAGTCTTCATCCAGCAACCTACCCAGAACGTGCTTGTCAACACATACCAGGCTATGACCTCTCTTTTTCCTGTTGTAGGTGTAGATCTTCACGTTCCATTTTGGCGTAATGCCCCTTTCTTCTACTCCCATAAATGATAGCACCAGGTAAGGATTGTTTTCAGACCTGCTCGCTATCAGCCCTCTCTCTGAAGCTTGCTTGAGCTTCCCTATGATGAAGTCAGTTTCCCTGGGTGTGAAACCGGTCTTTGTGAGATCAATTCTCATGAACTATCGCCTCGACTTTCGTGCGGGCGGCTAACGGCGGATGGCGCATCAGCCGCCGCCGGGTGAAACGACGTGCCCAGCAATCAAAGACACGGCGCATAACCAAGACCGGCAACAATCAGACCCTCGCTCAGGCGGTCGGCTGGTAGGGTCAGGGGATGGCGCCTGGGATATGAGATCCTGGTTTCCA
>CAZPMV010000296.1:0-4212 GCA_964587335.1 uncultured Anaerolineales bacterium | reverse complement strand
AGCGTCAGCGCCGCGGGCAGCGCCAGCCAGAAGATCAGCAGAGCGGCCTCCAGCCCCAGCAGCCAGCGCTTCTCCCGCCGCCATCCGTGACCATCCACTGACCTGTGTCCTCTCCTCGCCATCAGCCAACCGCCCAGGCCCAGCCCGACCATGAAGGCGGTGATCAGCAGGCCGATGAGCTGGTAGACGTGGCCGAAGAAGACCTGGAAGGCGAAGATGATGAGCAGATCCGCGGCCATGCCGCCGAAGCCTGTGGTGGCGATGGCCATGGGAATAGGTGCATGTCGCCAGCGACGCCGTAGCCGCATGGCAGCGACACCAATGAACGTTAGCACAAGCAGCGGCACTGCCAGAGCGGGCAGGCTCAGCCGCGCCAGCACATCGAAGTAGGGCTTCAGACCGGGGGAGAACAGCTCGTTCCAATACGCCAGCCCGGCCAGCAACCCCGACGGGCGCAGGTCGCGGTTCACGGCCACAGGGCGCCCCTTTTCTAGCGAATCCCAGAACCAGGTCAGCCAGCGCTCGTCCAGCCTAAGGCGGATGTGGAAATCGGTGATCAGGTCGCTGGGCAGCGCACGCGCCTCCCATCGCTCCACCAGTGAGTCGATCTCTGCCGTCTCCACCACCTCCGAGGGGGAAGCTAGCCAGAGGGTCACGTCGCCGGGGATGGGGCGCACGTGAGGGTAGACCTCGGCCAGGGTGGCGTGCATGACGTTCTGCAGATCCCGCATCCCTGGGCTGAGATGTGTGAGGCTGCCCGGTACGTGGAAGACCACTACGCCATCGTCAGCCAGCAACTCGCGCACCAGCCGCCAGAACTCGACGGTGTAGAAGCGGTTCAGTTGCAGCGTGGTGGGATAGGGCAGATTGATGAGGATAAGATCGTAGCCACTCCCTTGATCCCCCGCTTTCTTGCTCCCAGTAGCTGCTAGCTGCCTTACCAACAGCCGCCCATCCACCTGCTTGACGTGCAGGCGCGGATCGCTCAACTCCGCCTCCGTCAATGGCGTAGGCAGGCTGGCCACCGCCTTGAAAAGCAGCGGGTCCAGTTCAGCATAGTCCACTCGCTCCAGCGGATACTTGAGCAGTTCCTGGATCACGCCGCCCAGTCCGCCGCTGAGCACCAGCGCTCGCTGCGGCTCAGGCACGAAGAGCATGGGCAGATGCACCATCTCTTCGACCAGCGTGATGTCGGGCACGGGGGCGGTGAGGATGGGCACGCCGTTGGCGAAGAAGGTGACCTGCTCGCGCTGGCGGATGGCGGCTACGTTACCGTAGACCGAGTTGTCGTAGAAGGCCAGGTCGTGGTCGCGCCACTGCCAGGCCACCAGGCGGTGCTGGATGGTGTCGGCTCCTGGCGTGACCAGCAGGCCGAGGCACAGAACCAGCATGAGGGAGAGGGCCAGCGTGGCCGCGCGGCGCGGCACGCCCCGTCTTCTTTCTCGCAGAGCGGCTGGGCGCGGCATCAGGACGAGGGAGAGGGCCGATGCCAGGTTAAGCGCCGCCAGGATGAGCGCCATCTGCACCGAGTGCAGGTAGGGGATGAAGAGGTAGGTGAAGAGCAGCCCACCGACGATGCCGCCCAGCGCCTCACAGACATAGACGCGGCCCACGGTGCCCGCGCCACCGCGGCGGAAGGTCGCGTCCACCTGGCAGCCGACGGTGAACATCATGCCATCCACCAGGCCCAGGGGGATAAGCAGCAGGAAGGAGGCGAGAAAGATGGTCAGTAGTCCCAGTCCCTGGCCGGGTACACCGCCCATCAGGTGCCGCACGCCGAAGGCGACGTAGAGCACGGGCGGCAAGAGCATAGCGAAGAGAACCTGTAGCTGGGCGTAAGGCAGAGCGCCCCGCCCCGCCCGATTGGCCACGCGGCCCAACAGCCCGCTGCCCGCCGCTTCCAGCAGCAGCCAACTTCCCAGCACCACGCCGATGCTCAGCTCGTTTCCGGCGAAAGAGACCAGCAACTCCCGCACCAGCAGCGTCTGGGTGACAGAAAAGCTGAAGCCCATGAGCAGGAACGCAGCGCCAAGGCTGAGCCGCACCTGCAGATGGCGTCGGTTGTTCATGACCAGTCCAGTATACCACCCATTCACTCCTCTTACCAAATCCAATTGGCGTTCGGTTGTCGAGTATGATGTCTGCAACTAGCCTTGTTTGGCTTCTTGAGGTATAATGTGCTGTATCGCCGACTTGTTCACTCGTGGCTTCTGGAAAGAAAGAAAGCAAAGCAAGGAAGGAAGAGTTGTGACGTCTCGACAGTTGGGTGGCTTAGCCATAGGCATCGCGCTCTTGAGCTGCGGGGGGTTGGGCTATGTGATTCTGACGCAATCGCCCTCCTCGTTGACCAAAGCGCTGTTCTTCCCCTTGCTCTTCCTCGCCGTTGCCAGCGTGATCATCCCCTGCCTGGTGTGGCTGCGCCGTCGGCTCAGGCAGGAGGATGAGCCAGGCGTAGTCTTGCGCCAGGGTGCTTGGGCCGGCCTGTACGTGAGCCTCTGCGCCGGTCTACAGGTAGCGCGTTTGCTGGATGCCATCGTAGCTCTGGTGCTAGCCGCGATATTCGTCTTGTTGGAGATGTTCTTGCTGCAGCGCCCTGAACGCATTCGCCGGCTGTGGTACGATCGGACTGCGCGCAGTCGCAAGAGTCGGAGCAGAAAGAAGAAGCGATGACCACGGCGCAGTGGGTCATTGCTATCGTCTTGGCCTCTGCTTTCGTCCCGCTGGCTGCTTGCGCGCCGCCAGAGACGCTGTCGGTTCAGCCCACTGTGGCGCAGCCGGTGGCAGCAGCAGAGGGAGAAGTTCTCGCCCTACCCGCTCCACGGCTGGAAAGCGACGTCTCACTGGAAGAGGCATTGGCGCGACGGCGCTCGGTGCGGGCTTACAGCGGCGAGCCACTCACGCTCGAGGAGATAGGACAACTTCTCTGGGCAGCGCAGGGGACCACCGACGAGCGTGGCTACCGCACAGCGCCGTCGGCGGGGGCACTCTACCCGCTGGAACTGTACGCTGCTACCGACAGCGGGCTGTATCACTACCTGCCGCGAGGCCATGAGGCGGAGAAACGTCGCATCGAAGGTTGGCGGGTGCCCCTCTGCCAGGCGGCGCTGAGCCAGGATGCGGTGTGCCAGGCATCGGCGGTATTCGTCGTCACCGCCGTCTACGAGCGAACGGAGGCGAAGTACGGCCAACGAGCCGAGCGCTACGTGTGGCTGGAGGCAGGGCACGCGGCGCAGAACCTGTTGCTGCAAGCGGTGGCGCTCGATCTGGGCGCAGTGCCCATCGGCGCCTTCTATGATGACCAGGTGCGGGCGGCCCTGAGCCTGCCCGCCGAACACGAGCCGCTCTACCTGATCTCGGTGGGGCGGTAGGTTAGTATGTTGGTATATTGGTATACTGGTGACATTGGTCAAGGAGCCGAATCACCAATTTACCAGTCTACCAATCTACCAACTACCAACACTTGTGAGGTGACATGAATCCAAGACGGTTTCTCTACCTGGGGCTGCTCATTGCGGCCCTGATCGTGGCTTCCTGCGCCCCTGCATCCGCGCCGGAGCCTACAGCCAAGCCGACACCGTTGCCGCCGACAGATACGCCGGCGTCAACAGCGACCACAGAAGTGCCTACGCCTACTACAAGCGAGGGCGAGGTGCCCACGGGTTTCACGGAGGATGGCTTACCCTACCGCGGCAACCCCGACGCGCCTGTCACGCTTTCGGAACACTCTGAGTTCCAATGACCATACTGCGGCCGTCACACTTTGCAGACGGGCCCGCTTCTGTATGAAGCGTACATAGCTACAGGCAAAGTCAAACACGTTTTCGTTCAACATCCGCTCGATGGTCTCCATCCTCAGGCGCGGCCGGCAGCCGAAGCA
The DNA here is from genome assembly GCA_964587335.1 of uncultured Anaerolineales bacterium. Taxonomy (GTDB): domain Bacteria; phylum Chloroflexota; class Anaerolineae; order UBA3071; family UBA3071; genus UBA3071. The sequence continues at coordinate 335 of CAZPMV010000296.1, read as the reverse complement.
GCCCTCTGCGCTGCCAAACAGGGAGCTAAGGCTTTCTGGGACTTCCATGAGCTTCTGTTCGAGAGAGCGCCCGAGTGGGGCGGGCAGGCGGATCTGACTGACAAGTTCAGAGAATATGCCGAGGAGCTAGGCTTGGACGGTGGCACCCTCGTCGCCTGCGTGGAATCAGGGGAGACCGCCGACCAGGTCCAGGCAGAGCTCGAACAGGGCGAAGCGCTCGGGGTTCAAGGTGTCCCTGCCTTCTTCATCAATGACTGGTTCCTTTCCGGAGCGCAGCCATTTGAGGCATTCCAGGAAGTCATCGAGAAGGCACTGCGCGGCGAGCACCCGCCCCC
>CAZPMV010000295.1:0-4220 GCA_964587335.1 uncultured Anaerolineales bacterium | reverse complement strand
TCGTGACCGCCGACGATCCGGGGATGTTCAGCTCTCAGAACGAACAGGATAACCGCCACTACGCTCGTTTCGCCAAGATGCCGATGCTGGAGCCGTCGGACAGCCAGGAGGCGAAGGATTTCGTGGGCATCGGTTTGAAGATGTCCGAGGAGTGGGACACCCCGGTTCTACTGCGGACGGTGATGCGGGTTTCCCATTCCGCCTCGCCTGTGGAATTGGGTGAGCGGAATTGCGACGACACCACCCCCACACCTCCCTTAGAACGCAATCCCCACAAGCTGGTCTCCACCTGCCTGTGGGCCCGGGAACGGCATCCGGTGGTGGAGGCCCGTCTGAAGAAGCTGCCCGAACTGGCCAGCACCTTCCCCGTCAATCGTCTGGAATGGGGGGATCTAAAGCTGGGCATCGTGGCCAGCGGGCCGGTCTATCACTACGCCCGCGAGATCTTCACCGAAGCCTCCTTCCTCAAGCTGGGGATGACCTACCCACTGCCGACAGCTCTGATCCAGGAGTTCGCCACCGCCGTGGAGCAACTGCTGGTCATTGAGGAACTGGATCCGTTCCTGGAGGAGCAGATCAAGGCCATGGGCATCGCCTGCCGCGGCAAGGACGTCTTCCCCGCCTGTGGCGAGCTGACCATGGCGGTCATTGAGCGCTCAGCCGCAGAGGCGGGCATCGTGCCCAAGGAAGCGGTCAAAGGCAAGCGGCAGGTGGCCCCGCCAGACCTGCCAGGCCGCTCCCCAGTATTGTGCCCCGGGTGCCCCCACCGCAGCACGTTCTACCTTCTCAACAAGATGAAAGAGGTGGTGGTTGCTGGGGACATCGGCTGCTACAACCTGGGCGCGCTGCCGCCGTTCAACGCCACAGACACCATGGGGGCTATGGGGGCCAGCGTAGGGGTGGCCCACGGCTTCGATGTGGCTGGCATCCCCGATCCCTTCGTGGCCGTCATTGGCGACTCGACCTTCTTCCACGCTGGCGTCCCCCCTCTGCTCAACATCGTCCACAATGGCGGGAAGAGCACGGTGGTCATCCTGGACAATCACACCACGGCCATGACAGGGCACCAGGATCACCCTGGTGTACCGATGAAACTCGGAGGTCAACCGGCCCCCAAGGTGGACATCGAGGCCATCGTCCGGGCCTCAGGGGTGACTGACCTGCACAAGGTTGATGCCTTTGACGTGAAGGGGGTAGGGGGAGCGCTCAAAGAGGCCCTGGCCTTCGATGGGCCGTCCGTGGTGATCGTGGATGGGCCGTGTATCTTCGTGGGTCCGGGCCCGGCTGGGACCTACGAGGTAGACAGCGACATGTGCAATGGTTGTAGTCTTTGCTTCCGCCTGGGATGTCCGGCTATTGTGCGCTCCGAGGAACTGGACGCCAAGACCGGACGCCCCAAAGCAGTGATTGACCCAGTCCTGTGTGTGGGCTGCGACATGTGCGCCCAGATCTGCCCACGCCAGGCGATCCATGCGGCAGAGCTGGTAAAGCAGTGAGGAGCAGGACTCTGTGGAAACCATCAACTTTCTGATCACTGGTGTGGGCGGTCAGGGGACCGTCTTGGCGAGCGATATCATGGCCACTGTGGGATTGGCTGCCGGGCACGACGTGAAAAAATCCGACATTTGATTTTATGCTGTGAGGAGGATCTACGCATGAACAAGAGCAATTTCGACAAAGAGGTTCCCCGTGAAGACGAACTCTACCTGGTCAGTCCATGTCTCCTTGGCATTCCAACCCGCTGGGACGGAGGACAATGTCTGGCGGAGAGGCTGGTTAAGTTGGCTGCACGGGGGAAGGTCATACCGTTTTGCCCCGAGGCGGCTGGTGGACTGTCTATCCCCCGTCCCGAAGCGGAGATTATGGGCGGCGATGGCCACGATGTCCTCGATGGCAAGGACAGGGTCGTCAGTATAGAAGACGTGGACGTGACCCCCGAATACCTAAGAGGCGCACAGATGGGGCTGGAACTGGCTGGGAAGTACGGCGTCAAAGTCGCCATCTTGAAGGCTTATAGCCCAGCCTGCGGCAGCCGAAAAATCTACGATGGCACGTTTACTGAGACCCTCAAGCCTGGCCAGGGAGTCATGGCTGCCCTGCTGACAAGAAATGGGATCACCGTTTACTCTGAAAACGAACTAGATCAGATATCAGAGCTATCCGAGGGCTAGGTTCTGATCAAGTGAGACTGCTTTCATTTAGGGCCATTTCAAAGTCGTAGCGTCTTGCTAGGGCAGGCGCTCCCAGTCGGCTGGGGGGACGGCCGGCACCCAAGGTGGACATTGAGGCCGTGGTTCGGGCCTCGGGGGTGACCGATGTGCACAAGGTGGATGCCTTCGACGTGAAGGGGGTGGAGCGGGCGTTCAAAGAGGCCCTGGCCTTCGATGGGCCGTCTGTGGTCATCGTGGATGGTCCCTGCTTCTTCGTAGGGCCAGGCCCGTCTGGGACCTACGAGGTGGAGAGGGAGGCCTGCAACGGCTGTGGCCTTTGCTTCCGCCTGGGGTGCCCGGCCATCATACGGTCTGAAGAACTGGACGCCAAGAGCGCAGGGCACAAGGCAGAGATCGATCCTGTTCTGTGCGTGGGTTGCGACATGTGCGCCCAAATCTGCCCGCGCCAAGCGATCCATGTGGTAGAGATAGCGGAATAAGGAGGGACAAGACATCGTGGAGACAATCAACTTTCTGATCACTGGTGTGGGCGGTCAGGGAACTGTTCTGGCAAGCGACATCGTGGCTGCCGTGGGATTGGCCGCCGGGTACGACGTCAAGAAGTCCGACATCCTGGGGCTGGCCGTGCGCGGGGGCGCGGTGGTGGGACACGTCCGCTGGGGCAAGCAAGTGCACTCGCCCATCGTGCCGGAAGGTCGCGTGGACTACCTGGTGGCCTTCGAGATTCTGGAGGGATTGCGCTGGCTCGATCAGGTGCGTCCCGAGGGTATTATCCTGATCAACCAGCAGGAAATCCACCCCGTGACGGTGAGCAGTGGATTGGCGACTTATCCGGACAAGGAGACAGTGCAAAAATCCCTCCAAGCCGCAACGCCCAACGTCTATCAGATTCCGGGACTTGGCATGGCCCAAGAACTGGGCAACGCCAAAGTGCTGAACGTGGTCCTCCTGGGCGCGCTTTCGTCGCTGCTACCGGTGGAGTTGGAAGCCTGGGAGGGCGTGTTGAAGGAGCGGGTGCCGCAGCGCTTCATGGAGCTGAATCTGGAGGCCTTTCACAAAGGCCGCGAGTGGATTCAAGAAAGGAAATAGGCCAAATGAGAATCTTCGTGATCAACCCCAACACATCCAAGAGCATGACAGACCACATCCGTCGTGAACTAGAAGAGATCAAGCGGCCCGACACCGAGCTGACAGTGGTGAACCCTGAGCACGGGCCGGTCTCCATCGAGTCGGCGTATGATGAAGCGCTTGCCGGGCCGCCCACGCTAGAGTTGGTGCGCCGAGCCAACGAAGAGGGCTACGATGCCATCGTGTTGGCCTGCTTCTCCGATCCGGCGTTGGACGCGGCCAAGGAGATCTCCGAAGTCCCGGTCGTTGGCATTGAAGAGGCCACGCTGCACGTGGCGGCGATGCTGGGCCACAAGTTCTCCATCACGACCGCCTTTCGCAATAGGGTCCCGACCAGGGAGATCCATACGCGCCTACGAGGTCTGGAAAGCAGCTATGCCTCCACCCTGGTGCTGAATATGTCGGTGCTGGAGATGGACGCCAATCCAAAGAAAGCCAAGGCTCGCACCCTCGAACTGGCTCGGAAAGCAGTGGATGAGGAGGGCGCCGAGGTCATCATCTTGGGCTGCGCTGGGTTGGCCGGGTATGCAGAGGGCATCGAGCGAGAACTGGGGGTGGTGGTACTGGATCCCACGTCTGTGGCCTTCAAGATCGCCGAGGCGATTGCCGACCTTGGGTTGCGGCACAGCAAGGTGGCGCGCTACGCCCAGCCGCCGGTCAAGGAGATCAAGTGACGGGGAGAGGCGAAGGTGATGGAAGCGTTTGATCTGCTCATCCAAGGTGGCGTGGTGGTGACGGGCGCGCGCATGGCTCGTGCCGATGTAGGCGTGCGCGGTGAGACGATTGCCGCCGTGGCCTCTGACCTGCCGACGGAGGGCGCTCGGCGGGTCGTTGATGCTGCCGGCAAGCTCGTCCTGCCGGGCGTTATTGACGTGCACACGCATCCAGTGTACCTGGACGACATCCATCACACCTCGATCA
>CAZPMV010000294.1:0-4224 GCA_964587335.1 uncultured Anaerolineales bacterium | reverse complement strand
TACGAGCAATCAACCCGGAGAAGGGAATCTTCGGGATCGTTCGGGATGTGAACCGCAAAAGTGATCCGTACCTGATGAAAGTTCTGCGAGAAGAAGGCGCGGAAGTGATCTGGACGAACGTGTTGATTGACGCCAACAGAGTGCCGCACTGGGTCGGGAACGGAGAGGGACATCCGAAAAAGGGCACTAACTTCCAGGGCGAATGGTGGGAAGGTAAGACGGGAAAAAACGGCAAGCCCATTCCTCTTTCCAATCCCAATGCCCGATTTACAGTAGACAACAGATCCATCGGAAATTACAATGCAGTCGCGGCCGAAGATCCACGCGGGGTGGAGGTCAGAGTAATCACCTACAGCGGGCGGGACAGCGATACGATGCCTCCGGTTTGGGTGGCTAAGAACCCCGATCACGGCGTCGTCATCGGGGCCTCGGTTCTCTCGGCGGCCACCGCGACGGAAGTTGGGGCCAAGGGAGTCAGACGCCAGCCCTGGGCCAATGAGCCATTCATCCCTGGCCCGCTGGCCGATTACATGGATGCGCAGTTTGTGTTCTTCAATTCTGACAAACTGAAAAGCAAGCCCATCATGGCCGGACTGAACTACTTCCTGACGCATGGCGCTCGTGGCGGAGAAGGGAACGGGCTGCTGGGCGAGAAACGGGATGTAAAGGTGTGGCTCGGCTGGCTCGAGCTAAGGGTGCATGGCGAAGTGGATGCCATTGAGACTCCCATCGGATTCATTCCCAAATACGAGGATCTCCAAGAGCTGTTCGCCGGGATTGGTAAGGAGTATCCGAAGGCGCTCTATGACCAGCAGTTTGTCTTCTACGTGGACAACATCCTGGCCAGGATAAACCTGCAGGAAGCAGCCTACAGGAAAGAGAAGAACATCCCTCCCCGGCTGTTTGAGGTCTACGCCGAACAGAGGAAGGGACTGGAGGCACTGAAGGCGAAATATGGTTCGATCGTCTCGGCTGAGCAGCTTATCGAGGCTGCTGGAAGTAATGGATGAGGCTGCTCATCGCCCCCGTCCAGCCTCTGTCGCTGACGAATGCAGGCGACCGCCGTGGTTGACCCTGCGGACCTGTCAAACTTGACGGGTGGGACAATTGCTCGTACTATTTGGCTATCTCGTTGGGCTGGCTCTACGGATTTGAGCAAGCCTGGGACTCACACTAGAAGGGAGGAGAAGATGTTTCAGTCCATCCGAAGGGCAATATCCAAGTGGTCGCGATATCCCTACATGAACTGTTTTGCGGTCCTGCTGCTGACTGGTGCGCTCCTCAACGGGTGTCCGGGGTTTTACTCTTGTTTTGACGACTCTTTGGACCAATCAACCCGGGACAGAGAAGCAGAGGAGATGGGCAGAGAGTTGTATATGGCGTTCCTCCGCATAATAGCAGCGTTTTTCTCCCAGCCTGGCGATCGAGTGGACAGCACGCTTTCGGCCATACACACTTCTGGCGAAGGCATGGATGCCCAGCTCTTGTCCAGCCAGGCTTCTGGTGAGGCGTCCTCAGTGGACTTCATCTGGACGCCTCCACCGGATGTCGAGGACATCTCCTTCTTGGATCACCAACCGGTAAACCCGGACGGTCCGCCACCCTACGAGTTCAACGACGTCCCGCTGGATGAGAACGGTGAAGCGAACGTCAGAGTAGCATACGTTGTGCCATCTCTGCCTCTTGGGAGAGAGCAGATGCTGCTCGTAGACACACTCCAGGTGGAACACGTGGGGGGGGTAGAGGCTGCGAGTGTGATTCTCCGTGTCCACGAGTCACCATCACAGAAGGACATGCCCTTCGCACCTTCTGATGCGCTCCCCTCGGCCCCTTTGGCCACATCCGGGGCAAGTGCAATTCGGACAGGCAGCAAAAGCCTACCTCAGGACAGGTGGCCGGAGTTGCTGGTCGGTGGAATGGCCCCGCAGCAGGATTACCATCTGTGGGAGATCCACCAATGGTTCGATCCAGTAGACGTGACGATGACGGCCACTCTGTGTCAAGATTGGGTGGACTTTTGGCAAGAAGGAACTACCTTCGTCGCCCTCCGGTTTCCGGACCTGTCTGCCACTCCACCGTATACTGGTTCCTATGCCCTGCCCGTAGTCTTCCGAGGGGAATACTCTCCCACCTTGCACTTGTTGGACGATAGAGGAGGATGGCCGGGCACGGCGATCCTCACCGCACCCTTGGAGTACAAGCCGGAGCGCTTCACCTTCCTGGAAAACGAACTGCCGTCGGCCGAAGGGGAACACTGGCTGGCGCTGGGTGTCTCCTCTTCTCCTCCCATTACCTGCCCCGAGGGGCTCGAAATCGGCGGCGGAGACTGGAATGTCGGGGTTGAGGCCTGGCTCGACTTTGGTGGGGAGGAAGGAGATTGTGAAGACTGTGTCCTAGCCCTGTACTATTGCTACGAGGGAGAGGAAGCACCGCTTTCCTCCGCTCTGAGGGCCCAGGCGCTGGGGGCGGGCCTTGGCGCGACATCGTACCAGGGCTGGGGTATCACCTGTATGGGGCCTCACCCCCTGCGGCTGAGAGGCGGTGGTACGCCGGATCCCGCGTTTGTGCTTTATGGTATGCACACTGCGGATATCTCGCCTACCCAGACGATCTCCTTCTCGCATGCGGTTAGGAACTTGGGAAGTGACCCCGTGGCGGTCACACTTGACTATACGTCCTCGCTGGGGGTCCCCTGGGGCATCTACTCCGGCACCGAAGATGGGCCAGACCTCCCGCTGGTCCCCATCACGGGGTCATTCACCCTGAGTCCCGAGCTGGAATGGCCGGCCAATACACGCCACTTCTGGATGATCGCGGAGGCGCCGACTGGCGCGCAGGGCGCTGAGACCCTGCTTATCACAGCCACCGACGTCACTTCGCCCACCCTTTCCGACTGGACATCGGACCTGCTGTGGGTGGGGGACTGGATGACGCCCTCTCCACCGCCAGCGACGCACACGCCCACGCCGACGGCGACCAGCACGGCGACGACCACACCGACGGCAACAGCGACACAAAAGCTGTACCTGCCGACTCTGCTCAAGGGCCGCTGAGGGCCAGAGAGGGATTCGGGAGATGTTTCCGATCATCGAAATTGGCTCTATCCACCTGAGTACCTACGGGGCCATATACAGTCTGGCCATCGTGGTGGGCGGTATGCTTGCCCTTCACCGACTGGTCCAAGGTGGCATTCCGGTGCATCACGCCACCCGATTCGTACTGCTGCCGATCTGGGGAGGCATTGTTGGAGCTTTCCTAGGAGGTGGCCTCGCCTCCCTGCTGCGTACCTTCATCATCACCGGGACCCTCACCTGGCAGGGGGGCAGCGTCTTTATGGGGGCGCTTATTGGCTGCGCCAGCGTGGCGTTGCTCTACTGCCGACGGTACGGGCTTCCGCTGGGCAGGGCCTTCGACCTCGGGTGGTTATCTGTTCCTCTGGGGCAGGCCATCGGCCGTCTGGGCTGCCTGGCTGCGGGTTGTTGCTGCGGCAAGGCTACCGGCTCGTGGTTGGGGATGTACCTGCCGAACGTGCATGGGGACTGGATGGTGCGCTATCCGACCCAGCTCATGAGCAGCGCTGCCAACCTGCTCATTTTCGTTGGGCTTCTGGCTTTTGAGCGCTACGGGGCGCATCGGTGCGGGAAAGGGCAGGGATGGCCCTTTGACGGCTTTCTCTTCCTGCTCTACGTGCACCTCTACTGTGCCAAACGGTTTGCCATTGAGTTCCTGCGCGAGGATTTCACCCTGGTGGCCGGGCCATTCACCATGGCTCACATTGTCTGCTTCATCATTTTTGTCGTCTCCACTGCCCTCATGCTTCGGGGCCTGCGCTCGACAGTCTCGGTTCGTCGAGGTGCTGCACTTTGAACAAGGAGGTCTGAATGCTCACCAAAGAAGAACTGCTGGCCAAAGCCAAAAAGCCAGCGAAAGACGCGATGAGGCTGCACCCTTTCTACCAGGGGAAGGTGCAGATCACCGCTAAGTGCGCCGTGCGCGATGTCAGCGATTTTGCCATCTGGTACACGCCCGGAGTCGCCGCACCCTGCCGCGACATCCAGGCTCATCCCGAGAAGGTGTTCGAGCACACCAACAAGGGGAACACAGTGGCGGTGGTCTCTGACGGCACGCGGGTGTTGGGACTGGGAGACATCGGCCCAGAGGCAGGGCTACCGGTCATGGAGGGCAAGGCGCTGATCTTCAAGTACCTGGGCGGGGTGGATGCTG
>CAZPMV010000293.1:0-4248 GCA_964587335.1 uncultured Anaerolineales bacterium | reverse complement strand
CTGTGCTCCGCTTGGTTGCGATGCTGGCGCGGAGGTGCTGGCGGTGATCTCGTCGATCAGGAGCGCTGTGGGCGATGGGGCACGGCGCAGGGTGTTCACCACGTCGGTCACTGAGCGGATGTCGCCCACCGCTTCATCCACATTCAACTCATGGGCAAAGTCGCTGCTCACTTCCGTCCACATGCCGCGCAGGTCGCGCATGAGTTTGCCCAGCTTGCGCGCAGCCTCCGGCAGTTGGCGCGGCACCCAAGACGATGAGCGCCAGTACCAACACGACCAGCAACTCCATTGGCCCGATGCCGAAAATGTCCATTGCTGAATCTTGCCTTTTACTGGCTTTTGTCTGCCTCTTCGCTGTCAGGGGAACTGCTCTCTGAGCGGAACTCGCTGATGGCCTTCCCCAACGCACCGCCGATCTCGGGCAGCCGGCCCACGCCGAAGATGATGAGGACGATCACCAAGACGATCATCCACTCGCCCCAACCCCAGTTTGGCAACATGTGCTCTCCCCCCTGCAGTAGTTGCTGTCATTTGCTAGCGAGGAAGATTATACCACAGGCCAACAGCGCGGCAAAATCCAGCAGCCGCTACACCGTGCCAGACAGCATGTGGTGTGTTGAGTCAAAGCGAGGACATTATGAAAACCGTGCTACTGGGCAAGACGAGGCTGGAGGTCTCCAGGGTGGGCTTTGGTGGCATCCCCATCCAACGCCTGAGCGAAGCCGAAGCCATCAAGGTGGTTCAGCACTGCCTCGAACGAGACATCACCTTCCTGGACACGGCCAATGGCTACTCGACCAGCGAAGAGCGCATCGGCAAAGCCATTGCTGGCCACCGACAGGGATTGGTCGTGGCCACCAAGACCGGGGCGCGGGACAAGGCTACTGCTCGAGAGCATCTAGAACTGAGCCTGCGCCGCTTGAACATAGACACCATCGACCTCTGGCAATTCCACAACGTGAGCAGTTTCGAAGCGTATGAACGAGTGCTCGGGCCAGATGGCGCTATGGAGGCGGCACAGGAAGCGTTGCGGACAGGCAAGGTCAGGCACATCGGCATCACCAGCCACTCCATGGACGTGGCCCTGAAGGCGGTATCCTCGGGGCTGTTTGAGACGATCCAGTTCCCGCTCAATTTCGTCACCAGCGAGCCTGTCAAGGAATTGGTTCCCCTGGCCCAAGAACACAACCTCGGCTTCATCGCCATGAAGCCATTCGGTGGTGGTCTGCTAGGGCAGGCTAACCTGGCCATCAAGTATCTGCTCCAGTTCGACACCGTCGTCCCGGATCCGGGCATCGAGAAGATCGAGGAAATCGATGAGATCGTGGATATCGTCAACGGGCCTTGGGAACTGACACCTCGGGAACGGCAGGAGATAGAGCATATCCGTGCCCAAATGGGTACCCGTTTCTGCCGACGTTGTGACTACTGCCAACCATGCCCGCAGGGCGTGCGCATCTCTGTGATCTTGGGCCTTCACAGTTTGTGGAAGCGGTTTCCACCCGGGATGTTCTTGAAAGATTGGGTCGTAGAGGCTGTGGAGACCGGAAGGAATTGTGCCCAGTGCGGCGAATGCGAAGAGAAATGCCCCTATGACCTGCCCATCCGAGAGATGCTGACGGAGAACCTCGAGTTCTACGACAGTGTTGCATCAGGAGCGAAGGTTGGTTGCCACGGCTAGCCTGGCGAAAGAACCGTCAGGCTCAAAGTTCAAGCGCGCTCAAAGCGCACCGGGCAGGAGTCGGCTTCCAGCCGACTTGGGTTATTGGCCTGCGGATTTCCATTCGCGGGCTGACAGGTGGTCTCCCTGCAACGTGTTAATGGTTTGTAGTCAGGCACGAAACGAAGTGGAGTGCCGTAAAAACGCCACTCTGCTACGCTCCGTGGCTTACTACGAACATCGTCAACGCTATGGCGGGAGAGACTATGGGCTGACATGACAGACAACAACAGATGAAGGAGGGTACGACAGTGAACTCACAACGCCTTCGGCTGGATGGCATCTATCCGCCGATACCGACGCCGTTCGATACCCAGGGCAACGTGGCGCCACGCGCCCTTGCCGATAACCTGGCTCACTGGAACCAGTTCGGCCTGCGCGGTTACGTGGTGCTGGGCACCAACGGAGAGGTCGTCTTCCTGACAAAAGAGGAGAAACTGCAGGTGCTGGAGACGGCACGCGCCGCCATTCCAGCCGACAAGCTGATGATCGCCGGCACCGGCTGCGAAGCGACGCAGGAGACCATCGAACTGACCCAGAAGGCCGCGGCCATCGGCGCTGACGCCGCTCTGGTCATCACTCCCTCATACTACACGAGCCGGATGACGCCGGAGGTGCTGATCCATCACTTCCGCGCCGTGGCCGACGGTTCGCCCATCCCCGTCCTGGTCTACAACATGCCTGCCAACACGGGGATTGACCTCAGCGCCCAGACGGTCGCCGCCATGGCCGAGCATCGTAACATCATCGGCATCAAAGAGTCGGGCGGCAACGTGGTCAAAATGGGTGACATCCGGCGGCTGGTCGGCCCCGAGTTCCAGGTGCTGGCCGGTTCGGCGAGTTTCCTGCTGCCGGGATTATCCGTCGGCGCGGTGGGAGGTGTCCTGGCGCTGGCCAACATTGCCCCTGACCACTGCCTGGCCGTCCGCCAGCACTTCCTGGATGGCCAATGGGAGCAGGCCCGCGATCTGCAGGTGCGCTTGATCCCCGTCAACTCCGCGGTCACCCGCGACTGGGGGGTGCCAGCGCTGAAGGCAGCCATGGACATGCTGGGACTGTATGGCGGGCCGGTCCGCGCGCCGCTGTTGTCACTATCAGATGAACTGAGGGAAAAGCTGCGAGCTATTCTCATTGAGGGTGGAGTGCTGAGTGAAGCATAGAACGACTCTGCCGAAAAAAGGGCCAAGAGCCATCAGCGGATTAAGCAGATGAAGCGGATGATATGAAACAAAATCGGCTCAATCCGCTGACAATCTTGGGTTTCTTCAAGAGGAGTCATTTCACGTCTCACGTTTCACGCTTTGCACCTTTGGTCAACCATTTACGAAAGCGAGGACAACGACCATGAAAGACCGAACATTGCTCATGATCCCCGGCCCTATCGAGTTCGAGCCGGCTGTGTTGCAGGCGCTGGGCGCACCGACCACTAGCCACGTCGCGCCGAACTTCATCGAGGCTTTCGGCCAGGCGCTGGAACGGATGCGGGAGGTATGGCTGTGCCCCTCCGGCCAGCCGTTCGTGGTAGCAGGATCGGGCACGCTGGCCATGGACATGGCCGGCGCCAATCTCATTGAGCCAGGCGACAAGGCGCTGGTGCTCAGCACCGGCACCTTCGGCGAGCGCTACGCCGAGCTGCTGGCCCGCTACGGCGCCGAGGTCACGGTACTGAGCGCCCCGCTGGGCGGCGCCGTTGACCTGGGGGAGGTCGAGGCGGCACTGCGCAACGGCAGCTACAAACTGATGACCGTCACTCACGTGGACACCTCGACGGGGGTACGCGTGGACCCGCAGCCGCTGGGCGCGCTGGGTCAGGAGTATGGCGTGCTGACCGTGCTCGATGGCGTCTGCTCGGTGGCAGGCGAGGAGCTGCGCCAGGAAGCGTGGGGAATTGACCTGGCGCTGACCGCCTCGCAGAAGGCCATCGGCGTGCCGCCGGGGCTGGCGTTGCTGGTGGCGAGGCCGAGGGCCATGGACGCCTGGCGCACTCGCCACACGCCCGTGGGCAACTACTACGCCGATTGGAGCAGATGGCTGCCCATCATGGAAGCGTACGAGGCGCGGCGGCCCAGCTACTTTGGCACGCCGCCTGTCAACCTCATTTGCGCGCTGAACGTCAGCCTGGGGCAGATCCTGGCCGAGGGGATGGAGGCCCGCTTCGCCCGCCACCGCAGGCTAGGTGAGGCGTGCAAGGCGGCTATCGGTGCTCTGGGGCTGGACCAGGTGCCCAGCGATCCCGCTCACGCGGCGGCGACGCTGACCGCGCCGTACTACCCTGAGGGGATCACAGGGCCGGATCTGCTGCCCAAGGTGAAGGCAGCGGGGGCTATCCTGGCCGGCGGACTGCATCCGCAGATCAAGGCCCGCTACTTCCGCATCGGGCACATGGGAGCGACGAAGCCGGGCGACCTGCTGGCCACCATCGGTGCGCTGGAAACGGGGTTGCACGGCTGCGGTTATGCGTTCGAGCCAGGCGTGGGCGTGGCCGCGGCGCAGCGGGTGTTGGTGGGATAGTAGATTGGTACATTGGT
>CAZPMV010000292.1:0-4284 GCA_964587335.1 uncultured Anaerolineales bacterium | reverse complement strand
TGACGCCGGGCTTGTCGCCTTGCAGGCTGACGGCATACTCGATGGCGCCGTTTCCGTTGTCGACCTGGTTGCGGATTTTGACCTCGGGCACGGGGAAGTCGCCTTCCTCGATCTGGACGCCCGGCAGGAAGTCGTAGGCGTCCACCACCTCAATGACCTCAGGGTCGAAGGCCAGCTCCACCTGGGCCCCGTAGAGGTTCTCGATGTTGTCTACCAGCAGCTCTACAGTGACGGTGTCTGAGATGGTCAGCGTGCTTTGGGGCGGCGACACGAAGATGCGTGGCTCGGCCGGCCCGCCGACGTGCACGGTGACGCTGTCAGGTAGGCTGCTGGCCTGTCCATCGTGGACCACGAGCTCGACCTCGTAGTCTCCTTCGGTGTCGGCCCAGAAGCCAGGGAGCATACCTCCGGGATCGCTCAGGCCGGCATTGCTATCGCCCGGTTGGCTGGCGATGGACCATTGGAAGGTGAGTGGATCGCCGTCAAGGTCGCTGGATGCCGAACCGTCCAGTTGCACTGTCCCGCCGACGCCGACGTTGGGGTCTGGCCCGGCGTCGGCGGTCGGCTGGAAGTTGGGCCGCTCGGCGACGGTGACGTAGACGGTGGCCAGCCCCACCAACCCCTCGTTGTCTTCGGCGACTAGGCCGATCAGGTGGTAGCCGGGCAGCAGGGTATCCACGTCGAGCCGACGTCCCGTGCCCAACGGCACATAGCGGTCCGCGTACCAGTGTAGCGCCTCCGGATCCAAGAGGCCATCCTCCAGGTCCGATGCCGCGCCCACCAGCACCAGCCGGTCGCCTTCCACGACGGTCGTCTCGGCTGTGGGTGATAGAATGCGGGCCACAGGCGGTTTGCCAGTTACCACGAAGGCGGGGGAGGTGGCTACGCTGGTGTTGAGGCCGTCCGAGGCCAGCACGCGCACCATGGCCTCCTCGCTGCCCGGCAGGTTGGACAGTACAACGGGCAGCTCCTGTTCGGTCAGGTCGCTGGCCAGCGTCTGCCATTCCCGCTCACCTTCTCCTTGAGGGCCGGAGCTGTACCGAACCATGTAGTGCAATGTGTCCCCGTCGGCGTCGGCGGCGGACCAGATGATGACCGGCTCATCCGGTTGGCCCTCGAATCCGTCCGCTGTCGGCGAGAAGATCTCCACGGTCGGGGCAGCTTCACTGCGGAAGATCTGCGCCAGCGTCTCGCCATCTCTGCGCAGCTCAACCGACGCCACGCCATCAGGCAACGGGAGTAACTCGACGAAGCTGGGCGGCAGTGCAATGGAGTCGGCAATATCGTCCGGGTCGGCGTGCATCAAAGGCACGGTGAAATGGCGCACCGACAGCTCCTGCCCGCGGGCGCCGAGCAAGGCGATGCTGTACTCTCCCTCGCCTGGCTCATCGGCCGTGCCGGAGGGGAATTCCAGCTCATACGCTGGCAGCAAGGACCAGTTCTCTTGGTCCGCCTGCCCGCGAACCCGGAGATAGTTGCTCAACTGCAAGGCGGTTCCGGAATCGCTCTCTGGAGATTCCCCTGCACTGGCATCCTGGCCGGTGGTTCCTGAAGTAAGGGACGTTGTCGGGTATGTCAGGTTCTGCCCCGTGAAGGCGTTGAACATTCGGATCCAGTTGCGTGAGGATATCCAGTAATTGCCGCCGTAGGACATGAAGTCGTGCGGGTCGGCCTCCGTCGTCCCAGGTATTATGACGGTCATGTCGTAGACGTCAAACCCGAAGGTATCGATGGTGCCGTGGGGCCAGGGCCAGTTGTCGCAGGCCCAGGGGTTGCACTCGGCGCCGTGTCCGGGCGGCGGCCCGGCGTGGTCAAGACCCACAGCGTGGCCCACCTCGTGGGGGAAGGAGTCCGGGCGGTTCGCTCTGCCGTAGGCGGCCCCACTACCTCCCACGCCTGCGCAGGGGAAGCCGTTGTCGAGCAGAGCGTATACTGCCTTTTTGTTGGCCTTGTTGGGGAAGTCGGCCTTCAGGTCCTTCCAAGCATCTTGGCACTTCGCTGCCAGGTTCTTCTTGGGGTCCGGGTCACAGTTGTCGCCGCAGTCATTGTAGGTCCAGGAAGCATTCTGCACTGTTGGAAGCGTGGTCTCATCGACAGGGAATCTGCGGCCGAGGTAGTCCACGGCGGCGTCGAATTGGGGTTGTGTGGGCTCACTTGTCGTCGAGCCCAACTTGCGGGTGGTGTGGACAAAGTGGATGAGGCTATTCTCGAAGTTCGGTACCGTCTCGAATTTGACTGAGGAGATGCGGAAGCGGTTGGCGGCATCGTTGCAGCCGGCGCACTCCTGGAGTCCGTGCGGGGGCAGGATGACGGCTTCCAGATAGATCGTGCCTGCCATGGTCCAACTGCTGGGCAGGGTGAAAACCCAGCTCAGCTTCGTGTCGCGGCGCTTCGTGTCCAGGCTGTCGTTGGGCCGGATGGTTATCTGGCTCAGGATGTTGGGCGGCAGGCTCTGGGGGTTGAGATACTGATATCCGGAGCAGGGGATCGAGTAGGTCGAGTTGGCGAAGCAGCGCAACTGGGCCCGCACCTTATCCAGTTGAACGTTGCCCGTCGTCCCCATCACGCCCGCATACACCCGCACCACCGTCGTCCGCCCCGCCACCAGGGGCACGGACGTCGGTGCAGCGGGGTACTGGAAGGATGGCGGCGTGCCGCTCTTGCTGACCTGCGAGTTGGTCGGCAGCCAGGGCTGGATGGCCTGGGTGATCTCCATGGCCTGCGCCCAGAGGTTGAAGTAGCCGATGTCGACAAAGTTGATGGTGCGGTCGGCCTGGCCCATGTGGTTGGCGTAGTCCCAGGCCTTCACGCGGATGGTCTTCGTATCGTTCGGCACGGAGGTGTAGAAGTCGTAGCTTGCCTTGGTGGGGACTACGTCGTAGAGACACAGCGGGCCTGTTCCTCCACAGACCAGGAAGGAGTTCAGTTCCTGGCTGGCAGCATTGAGAAACGAGACCTGGATCTTGGCCACGCCGCTCTCGCTGTCGGTGACGACGAAGGCCAGCTCCTCCAAGGGATTCTGCACTATCGTGCCGTTGCTTGCCGGCTTGGTGATCTGCACGGTGGGCGCGGCGGTGTCGTTGATGCACGGCGGCCCGATGGTGCTGAAGGCCAGGTCGTCAATGATCTCGTGGGTGACGTTGCCGGCAGCCGGACCGCTGAACCAGATCTCCACGCTGCGGATGTTACCGCTGGTCGAGGAGACGGACAGCTCGTGCAGCACCTGGGTCGGCCCGACCCCCAGTTGGGTGCTGTCCTGGTCGACGACACCGGTGCCTGGGGTGGTGCTGCTGTAGGCCCACATGTGCGCGTTCACGCCGAAGCTGTAGGAGTGATCGAGACCGGCCTGCACGCTCACCGCCGACTGGCCGGTGGTGAAGCGGATTTCGATCTTCTTGAACTCACCGAACTCATCGCCTGCGTAATTGTTAGTCAGCGCATGGCTGGGGCTGGACGTGGTCACCGAGGGCGTGAAGATGCGGCCACCATGGTTCAGGAACTCGACGCCCTTGTTGGTGGCCGGATTGTTGCAGTATTGGCTGCGCACCATCTCGGGCTGGGGGATCGATTCCTCGAAGGTGATCTTGGCCTCCAGACTGGGCGATGCTGGCCGCTGGGCCCCAGTTGGGCCAGGCAGCATGGCCAGCAGCACAAGCAGGACAACCACACGGATAACGGCATGCTGTGTCTTCATCCCCTTTCGTTCCTTTCGTGTCCTCAGACATCTCCCAAGCACTATGTGATAGTATGCTGTTGCGCACCCTTGTGATGGCGTAGCCTGGCCCCTTGCGGGCGTCCCAGGTGGGCACAAGGCTCCAGGCTACGCATTATCCCAATGGTGACGGGGCAGCAGTGCGGCTTCAGCCGCTGCCAAGCCACTGAAGTGGCTACTACGAACCTGACCACTCACCACGAAGCCACCAAGGGCAGGAGATGTAGTTGCCGACCCCCGACCTCTACGAGTACTTCGTGTCTTCGTGTCTTTGCGGTCGTTGCTCCCGTTTCCGCTTGTTCCGCTCTTCCGCTGACTTCCCGACGGCGGCAGTATAACTGCCTTGACCGTGAGCTACGGAACAAGTGTGACCGGCAGGTAGATGGTGCTCTGCCCCCTTACCGTCACCTGGCTATCCTGTGTGCCCGTCGAAATCTCCAGAGGTTCGGGATGACTATCATCGAGCAGCTGGACGCCCGTGAACTGCACGGCGCTGCTTCCCTCAGCAGTCCACTCAAAGATCACCGTGGCCAGCACGCCGCTGCCACTCTGCGCCACCGCCGGCCGTAGCT
>CAZPMV010000291.1:3225-4289 GCA_964587335.1 uncultured Anaerolineales bacterium | reverse complement strand
AGCGACTTGGTTGCGATATCGTTCAGATCACCTTCCTGGACCCCATGTTCGGGGTTACTGAGGATGGGATCTATGAGTACAATCGGCGTATTGCAGATTCGGTTTCTATAGCCATAATGCCATACAGGACGGCCACGTTTCCGATGAGCATGAAGCTTGCCAAGAGGCTTTGTGAGGAAGTGCGGAACGTGGCTGCTTTCAAAGAGGAATCCGGTGACGTTGAATGGTTCAGAGAGTTTGTGTTGGAGACCAGCGGCAGTGTAGCCACCGTGTGTGGCGGGGGAGAAGCACTGGCCCCCTACTATCTTCTTGCCGGGGCCAAGGCATTCACTAGCGGCATTGCCAACCTGGTTCCTCGCCTTTCACTTGAGCTATACCGGGCTGCAGTCGCGCACAAGTGGGAGGAGGTGCTTGGCATCCAAAGCATGCTCAGACCCCTGGCCACTATGCGAAGCAGACCAGGGAAGATGATTCCTGTTATCAAAGAGGGACTGAAGATGATGGGGTTAACAGACGACGCGTATTCACGCCCTCCGATAATGGTTCTGGACGAACGGGAAAAGCGGGAACTGCGAAGAGTTCTGGAAGACCTGGGAGTCCGTGTCACCGGTAGGGTCGACCGGCCGGTCGCCCGTACAGGTTCGGCAGACCGCAAGAGGCGACATCCGCCAGGAGAGAACCATGTCTGATTTCGAGAAAGCGAAGGCCCTCATCCAGGGGTTCAAGGGAGATAGATACGTCTTTGGCGTAGGTGCCTTGGCCAGGACCGGAGAACTGGTAGCCAGGCTCGGCCAGCGAGCAGTTCTGATCTGCGGCCGTTCTGCGGCCAGCCGGAAGGTAAGCCAGGAGGTGAAGGCCTTGCTGACCTCGGCCGGGGTCACTGTAGCGAGCGAACTCCAGGGCGCTGGGCCCAACGCCCCGAGAGAGGACGTAACGCGGCTGGCCGGGGAACTGTTGGCTGTGGACCCTGATGTCATCGTCGCAATTGGTGGCGGAAGTGCCATTGACGCGGCCAAGGCAGCCGAGGTACTCCGCACGCTGGGCGGCGTGATTGATGACTACTT
>CAZPMV010000291.1:0-3125 GCA_964587335.1 uncultured Anaerolineales bacterium | reverse complement strand
ACTTACCCCAGTCGTTGCCATCCAAATGGCGGCCAGCTCCAGCGCACACCTCACCAAGTACTCCAACATCACCGACGTAGGGACGGGTCAGCGGGTCAGTCAGAAGAAACTCATCGTGGATGATGCCATCGTGCCGTCGCTTGCCATCTTTGACTACAGCGTGACCCAATGCATGCCTCCCGCACTCACCGCCGACGGGGCTTTAGACGGTCTATCTCATGTCCTGGAAGTGCTCTACGGCTCGGTGGGCAAGCCCTACTACGGGAAAATGGTGGAAGTGGCCGGCGAGGCCATCGAGTTGGTGGTGAAACAGGTCGAGCGAGCGGTGAAGGACCCCAACGATACTGAGGCCCGTTTTGCCTTGGGTCTGGCCACCGACCTGGGTGGCTACGCCATCATGTTGGGTGGGACCAACGGTGGCCACCTCACCAGCTTCTCGCTGGTGGACATCCTGAGCCACGGGCGAGCCTGCGCCATCATGAATCCCTACTACACGGTCTTCTTTGCGCCAGCGGTTGAAGAGCCGCTGCGCATGGTATCCAGGATTCTCCAGGATGGTGGTCTGACCGATGTAGACGCGGAGGCTCTTCGTGGACGAGAGTTGGGTGTGGCCGTCGCCGAAGCGATGATGGCCCTCAGCAAGCGCATCGGCCTCCCGACGACGTTGAGCGAGGTCAGGGGGTTCACGAACGAGCATATCGAGCGGGCTCTAACCGCTGCCAAAGATCCACAACTGAAGATGAAGCTGGAGAATATGCCGGTGCCTCTCACTGCCGAGATGGTGGACCGCTACATGAGACCCATTCTTGAGGCCGCGCGAGACGGTGACTTGACCATGATCGTGAATGTTCCAGAGAGCCCTTCGGCAACTCGAGACAATGGTTCGAGGGAGAACGGATAACCGGCAATGAGAGTCAAACTGGCCTACGGCACAGAAGGACTGTGGGTAAGGCTGCCCGACCGGAACGTGACAGTGCTGGAGCCGAGATACGCTCCGGCTCTCTCGGATGAGGGTCAGGCGATCCGGGCGGCGCTGAGGGCCCCGTTGGGCACACCCCCTTTGCGCGACCTGGTGAAGCCCGACGACACAGTTGCCATTGTATTCAGTGATATCACCCGCCCTCAGCCTCGCGATCGGATGCTACCGATTCTACTGGAAGAGATCGCTCACGTGCCGCGCCAGCGGATTGTGTTGATCAACGCACTCGGTACGCATCGCCCCAATACCGAGGATGAGTTAGTGGAGATGCTCGGCCGCGACATCGTCGCTAACTATCGCGTCGCCCAGCACGACGCCTGGGACCGGGCCAACATGGTCTACCTGGGAGAGACATCTTTCGGCCATCAGGCATACATCAGCGCGGAGTACCTGCGGGCCAGCGTCAAGATCCTGACAGGGTTCATTGAGCCGCACTTCTTTGCCGGGTTCTCGGGAGGACCGAAGTCAGTGCTCCCTGGCCTGGCCGATCAGCGGTCTGTGCTGGCCAATCACGACGCCAAGATGATCGGACATCCTCGCGCAACCTGGGGCGTGACTGAAGGGAACCCAATCTGGGAGGAGATGTGCGAAGTCGCGCTGATGTCTTCCCCGACGTTCCTTCTGAACGTGGCACTGAACCGAGATAAGCTGATCACAAGCGTTTTTGCAGGCGATGTGTTGCAGGCGCACGCCGCGGGGACGCAGTTCGTCGGTTCGATGGCCCTCACGCCAGTCCCGGAGCCGTTCGACATAGTGGTCACCAGCAACTCAGGGTATCCACTGGACCTGAACTTGTACCAGGCAGTGAAGGGAATGTCGGCTGCGGCGCAGGTAGTGAAACCGGGTGGCAGCATCGTGATTGCCGCCGAGTGCCGGGACGGTCTGCCAGACCATGGAGAGTATGGACAGTTGCTGCAGATGGCTTCCAGTCCGGAGGAACTGCTGGTCATGATCCGCTCCGCCGAATCCGTGCGGCAGGATCAGTGGCAAGTGCAGATCCAAGCGCAGGTGCAGATGAAAGCCGACGTGTACGTCAAGAGCGCGTACCTGGATGCAGAGGCAGTGGAACGCGCCATGCTCAATCCCTGTACGTCTGTGGAAGACACAGTAGCGACGCTGCTCGATCGTTACGGGCCTGAGGCGACAATCTGCGTGCTGCCCGAGGGTCCGATGACGATCCCGTGCGTTGTGCAAAACACGTAACTACTACTCAGACATAGCTGCAACGCACTTGCTTCCTACCATTTCAGTGGGTTTATCGACCAGGCCCGCGCTTTGGAATTGGTCGGTTCTACGGCAAGAAGGTGTAGTGCACCTGGTTCGGCCTGAATAGTCACCATCAGACACTCTCATGGGAGCTAACCTATGTGCAAGCGCTTTGCTGGTCAGGTGGCCCTGATAACGGGTTCGACAAGAGGTCTTGGTAAGGCAGTAGCCCTGGCTCTGGCCGCGGAGGGAGCCACCGTGGTCGTCAACTCACGCAAGGAGCCCGATTGTTCAGCGGTCGTGGGCGAGATTGAGGCTGCCGGTGGACGCGCTGTGGGCATGGCCGCCGACGTCAGCGACTTGGGCCAGATACGCGATCTAGTGGAGACCACCATCGCTCGCTTCGGCTGTCTGGACATCCTGGTTAACAATGCTGGCTTCTTCAGCGACCCCGACGTGTTCTGGAACCAGAGCGAGGCAACTCTGCTCCACACGATCAACTTGAACTTGAATCAGGTGTTCGTAGCCTCCCAGGTGGCCGCGCGGCAGATGATCAAACAGCGCAGTGGGTGCATCATCAACGTCAGCTCCGGCGGAGCGACCCAGGCCCATGTGGGCTCCGCGATTTACGACGCGGCCAAGAGCGCCGTGGAGTCGCTCACCCGCTGCATGGCGGTCGAGTTAGCCCCTCACGGTGTCAGGGTCAACTGCATCAGACCCGGCGCGCTGCGCACGTGGCCCGAGGAGTTCGAGGATACTCCGAAGAACCGCTCTCGCCTTGCGGTCATTCCCTTCGGTCGCTTCGGGACACCGGAGGATTTCGCCCGCTTGGTGACCTTCCTCTGCTCCGAGGAGTCAGAGTACATCGTGGGGCAGACGATCACGCTTGACGGCGGGCGCTCGTGCCATCTGCCCGTAGCCGAGATCGAGCGCCGCGAGC
>CAZPMV010000290.1:1425-4303 GCA_964587335.1 uncultured Anaerolineales bacterium | reverse complement strand
CCTCGGCGACCCGCAGCTCTAAGGGTCGCTCCCAGAAACTGATCACCGGTACGGCTAGCTGAGTTCCCAGGGAGTTGCCATGGCAGTAACCAAGGTGGAGATTCGGTCCGGCGCCTATTATGACTCCGTGGTTCTCATGCAGTTGCAGCACGCTCTGGCTACCATGGCCGGCATCCTCGACGCTGGCGTGGTCATGGGAACTGTCGCCAACAAGGACATCCTGGCCCAAAGTGGCCTGCTATCGCCGGAAGCCCAGGCTGCCGTGGCCGATGATCTGCTCATCGTGGTCCGAGCCGAAGACGACACCGCAGCCGAGACTGCAC
The DNA here is from genome assembly GCA_964587335.1 of uncultured Anaerolineales bacterium. Lineage (GTDB taxonomy): Bacteria > Chloroflexota > Anaerolineae > UBA3071 > UBA3071 > UBA3071. Next base: position 3,980 of record CAZPMV010000290.1, on the reverse strand, counting down.
TGGGCGAAGTAGACAACCTCCTCATCCGGCGACGGCGAGGAGTCGAGCACGAATACCGCCCCAGGAGCCTGGAAACCGCGGCACAAGTGCTACCCGACGCGCAGTGGGTGCTCGTCTCCGTACCAGGACGCCATGCCGCAGGCGTTGCCCGCCAGGCGCTGCGTTTGGGCAAGAACGTCTTCCTCTATAGCGACAACGTCTCTTTGGACGATGAAACATCCCTCAAGCAGATGGCGGCGGCAGAGGGTCTGCTGGTCATGGGGCCCGACTGCGGCACAGCCATCGTCAACAGCGTGGGGTTAGGTTTCGCCAACCGCGTGCGCCGTGGGCCAATTGGGCTGGTCGCCGCATCAGGCACGGGGCTGCAACAGGTGAGCAGTCGCATCCACCAGTCAGGGAGTGGTATCACTCACGCCCTGGGCACCGGCGGGCGTGATCTCACCGAAGCGGTGGGTGGGGTGACGGCCCGCCAAGAGCTCGACCTCCTCAGTCGTGACCCCGAAACGCAAGTCATCGTGCTTGTCTCCAAGCCACCAGCGCCGAAGGTGGCCGATGATCTGCTCAGAGCCGCTCGGTCGGCAGGCAAGCCGGTCGTGGTGGACTTCATCGGCTATTCTCCTTCCGCCCGCCGGGTGGACAATCTCCGCTTTGCCACCACCCTCGATGAGGCGGCAGAACTGGCGGTGCAGTTGGCCGAAGCGGCGAAGGAGGAAGAAGGACGAAGGACGGAGGTCCCGCACGAGGGTGCTGTCTTGGGCGGCTTCGCGGCGGGACAGCGTTATCTGCGCGGGTTGTTCTCTGGCGGCACTTTAGCCTATGAAGCTCTGCTGATCCTCCAGGATTATCTGCCCGCCGTCTACTCGAATGCTCCCCTGGACAAGAAGTGTCGTCTGGCCAACTCGCTGGTCAGCCAGGCCCACACCATCGTTGATCTGGGCGAGGATGAGTTCACCGTGGGGCGTCTGCATCCCATGATGGACAATGACCTGCGCATCCGGCGGCTGCAACAGGAAGCCGACGACCCAGACGTGGCCGTGATCCTGCTGGACGTCGTGCTGGGTTACGGTGCGCACCCTGATCCGGCCAGCGAATTGGCTCCGGCCATTGCCAGGGCGCGCGCTGAGGCGGAACAAGCCGGGCGACATCTGGAGGTCGTCGCTATCGTGGTCGGCACCGAGGAGGACCCCCAGGGCTTAGAGACCCAGGTACAGCAACTCGAAGCGGCAGGAGCGCGAGTAGAAACCAGCAACGAAGCCGCTGTCCGCCATGTCGGTCGCTTGCTCCAGTCCCTCAATCCGCAATCCGCAATCGTCAATCCGCAATCCGTCGACCTGTCCGTGCTGCACCAACCCCTGGCAGCCATCAACGTTGGTCTGGACTCGTTCGCCGAGAGCCTGGTAGCCCAGGGTGCATCGGTGATCCAGGTAGACTGGCAGCCCCCGGCTGGCGGCAATGAGAAGCTCATGGCGATTTTGGAGCGGATGCGGGGGAAGTAGGTGTTGGGTATTGGATACTTGATATTGGGTATTGGTACCCAGTATCCAGTCAATGTCATCAAGTTAAGCGTAGTCTAGCCCCTCGTGGGCGTCTTGTGGCGGCAATAAACGGGCACAAGGCCCTATGCTACACCCGAGAAGGATGGGATAATAGGATGAAGGAATTTACCGCTGCCTGCGTACAAATCGCTGTTGCGCCCAACGATGTGCAGGCCAACATTGATAAGGGAATCGGCTGGCTGGAAAGGGCCGTGAGCGAATACGAGGCCGAATTGGTCGTCTTCCCGGAGACGGTGACCACCAGCTTTGTGACCGGCCTAGATGTGAATGAACTGTGGGACTTGGTGGATGAGGCTCCGGGCCGCATCACCCGCGACGTTCAGGCTGCCGCCAAGTCACTGGGTGTCCACGTCGTCTGGCCTTCGTACCGGCGCGGTCCGCAGCGCGGGGTGATCTACAACTCGGCAATTCTCATCGGGCCGGACGGCGAGATCATCGGCATCTACGACAAGACGCACCCCTTCCCGCTGGAGCGGCGCGACTGCGGTGGCTGGGTGACGGTGGGCAACCGCGCCGAGGTGTACGAGACCGCCCTGGGCAGCATCGGCATGATGATCTGCTACGACGGCGACTTCCCGGAGCTCTCGCGCCTGCTGGCGGTGAAGGGTGCTGAAGTCATCGTCCGCCCCTCCGCCCTGCTGCGCAGCTTCGACATCTGGCAGATCACCAATTGCGCCCGCGCCTACGATAACCACGTCTACATGGTCGCCACCAATGCGGTGGGGCCGGATGCCGGCGGCAGTTACTACTTCGGCCACAGCATGATCGTCAACCCCATCGCCTGGCGGCTGGCCCAGGCCCGCGGCGGCGAGGAGATCATCGCTGCCAGACTCAACCCTGACCCGTTGCGCTACGTGACCTGGGGCAGCAAGAGCCCCCAGATCTTCGATCACCTGGAGGACCGCAACCTGCCCCTTTACGAGGGTATCCTCAAAGAAGCTCGCTCGCGCTTTGAACTTGGCGAGCGCATCCCGCGGAAGGGCCAGCGCGGTTAGGCGG
>CAZPMV010000290.1:0-1325 GCA_964587335.1 uncultured Anaerolineales bacterium | reverse complement strand
GTTCTGCTTTGCAGGAGATAAGAGAGAAGTATCGGGCGACTCATGACATTGATGTGGCTCATCAGATGCTCCAGGAGCAGTTCGAGGCATTCCTGAAGAACACGCTCAACCTGAGTGATGAGCTGATGCAAGAGATAGTGAGGAGAGGCTGGGGCTCGGCGGGTGTGAAGGATGGCAACACGATCATCGCCACAAAGATACCCAAGAGTGGCTACCTCGTCGCCTACATGGAGGAAATTGATCCTGAGAAGAAGCGGCAGTACTACTGCCACTGCCCGAGGATACGAGATGTGCTGAAGACCTCAGGGACGATCTCTTCGACGTACTGCTACTGCGGGGCTGGCTTCTACAAGACCATCTGGGAAGAGATCCTGCAAGAACCTGTTGAGGTTGAAGTGCTCAAGAGCGTCTTGGGCGGAGACGACGTCTGTACAATCGCCATAGACCTGCCTCTGTCAGACACCGACTCAAGAGTCAAGCACTATCTTCGGTCATCCCATACACTCGTCTGCCCTCGTGGATGAACTGCACGATTTCAGGTGTTGTGATGCCCAAATCAATACCTGCCACATCCAGAGGAGAGCCTGCCTGCGGTTCCGGTCTGATGACAAAGGGTTGTCCATCCTTGCGCTTCACCCTGACTGCTCCCTCTCGAACCGCCTTGTCCAGCAATGATGCCAGATTTTGCCTGGCTTCTGTGTAGGTGTATACAGCGCTCATCATTTCACCTCCATCACTTTCGCCTTCATAAGTCTCACTGTGCAACATTCGTTCGCGCCGCCCAACGGCGCTGCGGATGAGCTGCCCGCCGGAGGCTCGCTGGTGTGTCGCAGGCTGGCCCTGTTCCGACAGAATCATACTCGCTTCCCACAACATCTCTTATACTTCTTGCCGCTTCCACACGGACAAGGTGCATTCCTGCTTGTTCTCTCGGAAGGACGCTCCTTCCCAGGCCGTTTGTCATCTACTGTTTCTTTGAACATCCCGTAGTGCCTCTTGATTCTGGCTACATAGCTCTCGTCCTGCACAACGTACTTGATCTTCTCCAGAAGCTTAGGCGCAAGCTTGGATTGGCGACTAGCCAGGTTCAGTACAGGCCCCTGTAGGTCCGGGATAATCCTCGGATCGTCATTCCCAAACCACTCGATGTAGTACTCCCGGCTCTCCCAGCCGTAAGCGATGACTGCCACCACCTTTCGCTTCTGCCACCAATAGACATTGAAGAATACCCGTCGGCAATCACAGTTAGGCTCATTGCAGTAGGCTTCGACCAACCCGTACTCGCCATCAGGCAAATCAGGATCGTTTATGGCAGTGATTGTACG
>CAZPMV010000289.1:0-4307 GCA_964587335.1 uncultured Anaerolineales bacterium | reverse complement strand
GCCAGGAGAGGTGAACTCCTTCAGGTAAGGGCGCAGCAGTTCCTCTCGCCAAGGTTGGTGATCAGTCAACCAGAGCGGGTCTTCAGGACACCGATCGTCGGAGACGTAGACATCCAACATGACCTACCTGGCCTCAGAACGGCTGAAGTTGGGAGGGAGTTGAACTCCCGACCTCGGCAGTGCAACTGCCTCAGAACGGCTCAGAGATGTGATGTCCAGATTCTGAAGCTTGGGATTTCCCGCAGGGCAACCTCTGTGCTATAATGACTTTGGGTCCGATTGCCCTCGACTGGTTGCCTGAGATCAATCTGGGGAGTATCTATCTAAATGCGTGTACTCATCACCGGTGGCGCCGGTTTCATTGGCGCTAACTTGGCCAATCATCTGGTGGCCGACGGCCATCACGTGCGAGTGCTCGATGACCTCAGTGCGGGAGACCGCCAGCGGCTGGGCTCGCGAGTGCTCTTCACCCGTTGCGATGTGAAGGACCGTCCCAAGCTCTGGACGTTGTTGCAGGGAGTGGAGTGTGTCTTTCATCTCGCCGCGCGCGTCGCTGTGTCCGAATCGGTGCTCTATCCGCGGGAATACAACGACGTCAACGTGGGCGGCACGGTGAGCCTCATGGAAGCCATGCGCGACGTGGGAGTGCAGCGGGTGGTACTGGCATCCTCGGCCACCGTCTACGGCGAACAGAAGCAGCAGCCCCTGCACGAGGGGATGCGCCCTAATCCGCTGGTTCCCTACGCTGTGAGCAAGATCGCTGCCGAGCACTATCTGTTCACCTTGGGCGCACTGTACGACATTGAGACGGTCTCCCTGCGCATCTTCAACGCTTACGGACGCTGGCAGGCCATTCCGCCTTCCTATCCCCCTGTGATTCCCCAATTCGTCAAGCAGGCCCTGGGCGGTGGGTCGCTGGTCATCCTCGGTGATGGCGGGCAGCGGCGCGATTTTGTGTACATAGACGACGTCGTGGACGCTCTTTTCGCTGCTTCGACTGCCTCGGGTGTGGACCGTCAGATCATCAATGTCGGTTCGGGCCAGGAAGTGAGCATCAACAGCTTGGCCCGCTTGGTGGCGCGGGTTACCCAGCGCAAGGCGAACGTGATCCACAATGACCAGCAGAGTGGCGGCATCCGCCGCATGGCGGCCGATCTGCGGCGCGCGAAAGCGCTGCTTGGCTATGAGCCTCAGGTGGACCTGGAAACCGGCCTGCGGTTGCTGCTGAAGACCGATCCGCGGTTTCGCTAGCCAGCGGTTTAGGAGTGGTGACTCCCCCCCCCTCTCTGCCCCCTTGCCCTTCTCCCGCGTGTGGTGTAGCCTAGTCCCTTGTAGGCGTCCAAGGCGGGCGCAAGGCCCCAAGCTACTATCATCGCAATGTGTGCAGTGTACTAGCTATGGATGACGACCGGTGTGCCCACAGGTGCCCACCCGTAGAGCCATTGTGATTGGCTTACGGACACATTCACGCAGCCGTGGCTCATGGGATGACCGAAGTTGTTGTGCCAGTAGGTGCCGTGGATGGAATAGGCGCCGTAGAAGACCATTACCCAGGGCACGCCGGGTAGGTAGTAGCCAGGGCCGGACATGGGCGTTGAGCGCACCTTGTACCTGATGGTGTAGCGGCCCCGCGGCGTCGGCGTACGCGGCAGGCCTGTGCTCACTGTTATGATTTGCACAGCAGTGTTCCCCACGTAAGCGGTCAGCCTCTGGCTGCTGAGGTCAATGTCAATCCATTTGCCGCCGGTTGGCGCCGGAGCGGGCGGACTGGGCGCGGGAGCAGGGGAGGGCGCACTCCCTGCCGCGGGGATGGTCAGCCGCTGGCCAACGTAGATGCGGTTGGCATTGGGCAGGCCGTTGGCCCTGACCAGCGTGGTGATGGTTGTGCCGTAGCGCAGAGCGATCCGCGCCAGCGTCTCCCCCCGCTGCACCACGTGGGTGCGCGTTGTGGTGCTCGGCGGCGGCGAAGTGGGCGTGGATGCGCTCCCTGGCAAGCGTAGCCGCTGTCCCCACCAAACGAAGTTGGGATTCCGCAGTCCATTGGCCTGCATCATCGCGCTGACCGTGGTGCCGTAGCGCCGGGCGATCTGCGATAGCGTCTCGCCGCGTTGGACGATGTGATAGCCCCGGGCCGTGGATGGAGCGGGAGTGCTATAGCTGCTGGGGATGCGCAGCCGCTGCCCCCACCAAACGAAGTTGGCATTCCGCAGCCCGTTGACTTGCATCAGCGTGCCGACCGTGGTGCCGTAGCGCCGGGCGATCTGCGACAGTGTCTCCCCGCGTTGCACGATGTGTGTGGTGGTGCCCTGCGCTGCGATGGGTGTGGGTGGAATGACGAGGCATAAGACGATCACGACCAACGGCAGCCAACGTCTTGCTTTGATGTTCATCCGACGCTCCTTTGCATCTCCATTGCATCTCCATGCATTCTCAGTGGAATAAGAAGGTTAGGGCTCAGGCTTTCCGGTCCCCGGCGGGCGGCTACATAAGTAGTATACTACGTTTTGACCAGACTGACAACAGTCTATTTCCTGCTTGTGGCTGCACTGGGTGGTCTCCCTGTAACGTGTTGATGGGTTGTAGTCAGGCACGAAACGAAGTGGAGTGCCGTCTTGACGCCACTCCGCTACGCTCCGTGGCTTACTACGAACATCGTCAACGCAATGGCGGGAGACCATGCTGCACTGTGATAGGCGATAATGAAGACGTTACTTGTCGCCCCCAGTTACGTTGCCAGTAGACAATCTCGGCGAGTTGTGCTAAGATTGCCCATACCGGACACTTCTTCCCGGAGACATGAATCTTCATCACGAGTAGCACGAATGTGTGAATTTCACGAATGCTCTTCCGATGAATCTCAGTTCAATCCGTGGAATTTGTCCACTCGTGGCATTCGTGTTCAAGAACTGTCCGGTAGTGAGCCGATCAAGACGAAGGGATATTGAGGGAAGAAGCAGGAGAGATGCAGTGAAGCGTCCCATGTTGCGCACCAAGATCGTCTGTACCATTGGCCCGGCCAGCAGGGAGCGGGAGATGCTGGCCAAACTCACGAAGGCTGGCATGGACGTGGCCCGCCTCAACTTCTCCCACGGCGGGCAAGAGGTTCACGGCGAGAACATTCGCCGCATCCGCGCCGTATCGGCAGAGTTGGGCAAGCCCGTGGCCATCCTCACCGACCTGCAAGGCCCCAAGCTGCGGGTGGGCACTATGCCGGAGGAGGGTCTGCTGCTGAAGGCAGGCGAAGAGATCATCCTGACCACGGAGCCCGTCGTCGGGCAGCCGGGCCGCGTGCCGGTGCAATACGACGAGTTCTCCAAGGCGGTGGCTGCGGGTGATCACATCCTCATTGACGACGGGCTTATCGAACTGGAGGTGCTGCACGCGGCGGACGCCGAAGTCGCCTGCCGGGTGATCATTGCTGGCCTGTTGCAGACCAACAAGGGCATGAACCTGCCGCGGGCCTCGCTGGCCATCCCCGCCATCACTGACAAGGATCGTGACGACCTGCGCTTCATCCTGGAGCAGCAGGTGGACTGGGTAGCCCTCTCCTTCGTGCGCACGGCTGAGGAGGTACTGGAACTGAAGGGGATGATCCGCGAGCTCTCCGCTCCTGGCCGCCCGACGCCGGTGATCGCCAAGATCGAGAAGCCGGAGGCGGTGGAAAACATAGATGCCATCATCGCTGCCGCCGACGGCATCATGGTGGCCCGCGGCGACCTGGGCATCGAGACCTCGCCCGAGGCGGTGCCCATGGTGCAGAAGATGATCATCGCCAAGTGCAACGCAGCGGGCAAGCCGGTGATCACAGCCACGCAGATGCTGGACAGCATGATCCGCAATCCCCGCCCTACCCGCGCCGAGGCCAGCGACGTGGCCAATGCCATCCTCGATGGCACCGACGCCATCATGCTCTCGGGCGAGACGGCGGTGGGCAAATACCCTCTGCGTGCTCTGCAGACGATGGCGCGCATCGCGCAGGAAGCGGAGCGGAGTCTGGGCAGTTGCGAGGAGAGGGGGCCTTCACCGCCGCGCGGGGCCAGCATCGCCGAGGCGGTTAGCCATGCCACCTGCGAGACGGCCCGTGATCTGGATGGGGTGGCCATCATCGCTCCCACCGTTTCCGGTCACACCGCCCGCACACTGGCCCGGTTTCGTCCCTGCTGTCCCGTCATAGCCGTGACCCCTAGCCTCACGACGCAGCGCCAGTTGATGCTGTACTGGGGTGTCTATCCCTTGCTCTCTCATCGCAGCGACAGCACCGATGATGTCATTGCCGATGCGGTGGAGGCGGCACAACGGCATGGCTT
>CAZPMV010000288.1:0-4309 GCA_964587335.1 uncultured Anaerolineales bacterium | reverse complement strand
CAGAGTTTACATCAAGTGTCAGAGAGATGCAAAACTTCTCCGACAGACTGCTAGGTGAGGACAATCCGCTCAGATATCACAAGAGGATTGGCTGAATTGTGCCCATAACGTCTGATGAGCGGTCCGCCGGGTGCAGGGAAGACGCTGATGGCCCGCTCCATGCCCTCCATCTTGCCTCGCCTCACCTTCGAGGAGGCGCTGGACACCACCCGCATCTACTCGGTGGCCAACCTCCTGCCCGCGGATACGCCCCTCCTCCGCCACCGGCCTTTCCGTGCGCCACATCACACCATCAGCCACGCCGGGCTGGTGGGTGGGGGACGGTGGCCCCGCCCCGGCGAGATCAGCCTGGCGCATCGCGGCGTTCTCTTCCTGGACGAACTGCCGGAGTTCGGCACCCGCAACCTGGAGACTCTACGGCAGCCACTGGAAGACCACGTGCTGGTGATCTCACGGGCTGCCGGCACGCTCACCTTCCCCGCCAACTTCATCCTCATCGGGGCCATGAACCCCTGTCCTTGCGGTTACTTTGGAGACTCCACCCACGAATGCACCTGGTCCATGCGTGTCCTCAGCTGGTGGCAGTGGTCAAAGGGTACCCTGCTGTTCAAGCGCCTAGACAACCACACCGAAGTGCCGCGCTCTCCACACGGCGGAGGCCTAGCAGGCTGCTGAAGAACCCCCTTCTGGGGAGAGTGCGCTGGGCAGACGCCCCGCTTTTGACCGCTTTTTGAGGCAGCCTTGGGGACACAAGCTCCAAAACGCACCCTTTTTTGCACCATCTCTCCCACTTTTCGGATCAAGGGTGGCTTTTTCAGCACGCACCTAGGGCCTGGAGCGTCAGCGTGGTGAGCTGGCAGACACAGGACGAGCACGGCGCTGACCCCCTGCTGCCCCTAACGCTGGCGCCCAGCGGGTTGGCAGTGGTGACTAGCGACGAGACGAGTTTTCGCCGGGGCTTTCTGGATTTTGCAGGCCTGCTGGTGGTCATCGCGGACGGGAAGGTCGGTAGTGGTCTGACCAACAATCCGACCACTTGCTGCTCCTTGATCCCGATGGCAGCGAGGTAGATGCTCTCTTCTACGACGACGACAGTTCGGTCTTTGCCCCTGGCGCTGGACGCCCCGCTCGGCCACTACCTCTGTCGCGAGCCCAGCGGCTACGATACCGATCAGGCCCGCGATTTGGCAGACTGTGGGGATGGCTCAGCCACTACTTCAATCACTACCAACTCTTGACATCAATTGCATCAACTCCATCAAGACTGAACGTGAAAGAGTATTGGCATCTGCTGCCACTTCATAAGCTAGTCGTGATGAGGATGGCATCTCCCTGTCCCACGTCGAGGAAGGCCACGTGAAGTTGTCCATCGGGAAGTTGCAGCGCGGCAAGCCAGACGAGGAGAGCGATCACCGCCAGTGCGGCGATGGCGACGCCCAGTCTGCGCCCGGCGAGGAGATTCGCCATCTCACATCACAGAATGCCCACACGGCTGTTGTCGCCCAGCGTGAGCTTGTAGGCCTTGGGCTTGATAGGGGAGCGCTTGATCAGCACGTTGCGGCCGATGAGGCTATCCTCAATGCGGTGAGGGATGTCGAGGATCTGACTGTTTTCCAGGATGATACTATGCTCGATCTCGCTGTCTTCGATACGCACGTGATGGTAGATGGAGGTGAAGGGCCCCACGTAGGAGTTGACGATGCGAGTGTCCTCGCCGATGATGGCCGGGCCGCGGATACGACTGTTGATGATCTCCGCCCCTTTTTCAATGGTGACTTTCCCGTTGATCTGAGAGTCCCTATCCACATAACCAGCGATGTGGTGCTCCAACTCGTCCAACACCAAGCTGTTGGCCTCTAGCAGGTCCTCCATCTTGCCGGTATCTATCCACCATCCCCGATGGATGTGGGGACAGACGGCATAGCCACGCTCCACTAGCCACTGGATGGCATCGGTGATCTCCAGTTCGCCCCGCCAGGACGGGGTGATGGCGTTGACTGCCTCGAACACATGATGGTCGAACATGTAGATGCCTACCAACGCCAGGTTGCTGGGCGGCTCTTTGGGCTTCTCCATCAACCGCACGATGCGACCCTGCTCATCCAACTCGGCTACGCCGTACTGCTGCGGGTGTTCAACCCGCTTCAGCACAATCTGCGAGTTCCACTCACTCTCGGAGAACTGGCGAACCAGCTCGCTGATGCCACCCTGAATGACGTTATCTCCCAGAAACATCACAAAGCGCTCGTCAGCGAGGAATTGCTGGCTGATCTTCACCGCGTGCGCCAGCCCCAGGGGGTGCTGCTGTTCAATGTAGGTGACCTTGGCGTCCCAGCGCCCGCCGCGCCCCACGGCCCGCTTGATCTCTTCCCCCGTGTCGCCGACGATGATGCCGATCTCGGTGATGCCTGCATTACGGATGGCTTCGATAACTCGGAACAGCACGGGCTTGTTGGCCACGGGCACCAACTGTTTGGCGCTGGTGTACGTGATTGGGCGGAGACGTGTCCCCTTTCCGCCGCTGAGTATCAGACCCTTCATGGTGAACTTGGCCTCCGCAGGGGAATGTCTCGCCCCTTCACATTCACAACAGCGCGGACTCGTGCGGCGCGTTGGTCAGTACGGCGCCTACCACGCGGGCGTGCACCTGCGCCAACAGGGCCTTGGCTCGCTGCGCATACTCTCGCCTGGTACGCCCGGCGTTAATCACTAGCAATACACCGTCCACCTTGGATGCCAACACCGCCGCGTCGGTCACGACGACCACCGGAGGCGCGTCGAAAAGGACGATGTCTGCCTGCTCGCGCAGCGTGGCGATCAATGTCTCCACAGCAGGCGAGGCGATCAGATCGGCAGGAATATCGGGCAGGGGCCCGGCAGCCAGCACGCGCAAGCCGTTCACGCCGCTTTCCTGCAACGGGATGTCTCCGCTGGCCTGGCCTACGACAGTGGTCAACCCCTGACGATTGTCCAGGCCGAAGAGTTCATGCAGGCGGGGGTGCCGCAGATCGCCGTCCACCAGGATCACCCGCCGGCCAGCCTGGGCGATGGATACCGCCAGATTGGACAACGTGGTTGACTTGCCCTCATCCGGCCCAGCGGAGGTGACCAGCAGGGTGCGCAAAGAGCTGTCCAGACTGGCAAACTCCAGGTTTGTGCGCAGCCGGCGGTAGGCCTCAGCGACGGGAGAGCGGGGGTCTGTGATGGTGATCAAACCGGTTGTCATCGAGTTAACCTCTGTGATCTGTGCGTGCTTCGTGTTGCGTGTTCCGTACTGGCCGGGATGCTTCCCAGTACAGGCACATCTATGGCCCTTTCCACCACTTGCGGCGTGCGCAGGATGTCTGCCTCCATCCACTCCAGCAGGTAGACGATCAGCAAGCCGATCAGCGCACCCAGGATGCCGCCGGCGATGCCGTTCATCAGCATCTTGGGCTTGAACAGTGGCGCGTCCCGCGCATCGTCGACAATGTGAACATCAATGCGGTCTTGCTTGTCTTGCCGCTGGCTCCACTCCTCCCGGTCGTCGGCGAAGATCTCGGCCATCGTCTGAACGATCTGCATGGCGACACTGGGGTCGGGATCCCTGGCGGCGATGTCGATGGTGAAGTTGGAGAGCTCGGCGCTGACTTCCACCTTCTCCAGCAAATCGTAGGAGCTCATGTCCAACTGCGCTTGGTCAATGACCCGGTCGGCCATACTGTGCGTCTTGATGTTGATCACGAAGTTGTTCAACAAGTCTTTCGTGGACTGACTGCCTCCCCAGTCTGGGCGGGCAGGCACGACGCTCAGCTTGACGCGAGCCTTGTAGATGGGTGTCTGCAGTTTGCTCACACCCAGTGCTGCGGCGGCCGTCAGTACCGCCACCAGCAGAATGATCCAACCCCGTTGGCGCAGGATTCGAAAATAGTCTCGCAGTTCCATAAACCTATCCCCCCCCATCAACGCTCGCTATTGTACACTGACAATGCTCAATGACCAAATGGTACATCGGTAGATTGGTACATTGGTACATTGGGATTGCTGACCAATCTACCAGTCTACCGCTCACGGGGTATCTCCCCTAGCACAGCGAGTCCCATTTCCTCAAGATCTGCCCGGTCACGCAGGCTGGAGTCCAGATAGTTCCAGAGGAAGCAGAGGGCCACTCCCGCCATCACTGCCAGCGCCAGCCGCAGCGGCAGATCCAGCCGCTCCCGCAGCCCCGTCCCCACCAGTCCGATGCCACCCCGGTGGATGAGGTAGGCAGCCCCGTTCTGGGCGAAGAGGCGGGGCATAAAACGCACGCTCTCCTCCTGCAGAGTAGCGG
>CAZPMV010000287.1:0-4333 GCA_964587335.1 uncultured Anaerolineales bacterium | reverse complement strand
CTTCAGGCCTCAAGAGTATAGTCTCACTGCCGGACAGTTTCTAAACACGAATGCCACGAATGAACAGATTCCACAAATTGCGCCGAGGCTTGTAGAAAGCATTCGTGAAATCCGCATGTTCGTGCTGTTCGTGATGAAGAGTATAGCCCCATCCACCCAGGCTGTCAACTTCGTGTTCTTGTTTTTGCCTTTGTCGTGTGATGATATATAATGGATGGCAGATTGACGTAAAGGAGGAGGACTCGTTATGGGAACACGCAAGATCAACGCACAGCTTATTGCCCTTGTGGCGACCATGATCGCTGTGACTTTCGTATGTACGATGATCAGGGTCATGTACGTCCCTCCCACGGGGGGATACATCCACCTGGGTGATGTCGCTGCCAACTTCGCTGCTCTGGCCTTCGGCCCCTGGGTTGGCATGGTGGCCTCTGGTGTGGGGATGGCCATTGCCGACGCCATTGGCTTCCCTCTCTACATCGTGCCCACTCTGATCGTCCATGGCCTACAAGGACTGGTCGTGGGCTTGCTTGGCTGGCGCAAGCGATGGCCCCTCATGATTGTCGCTGCGGTCGTCGGGCAGATCGTTGTGGTTCTGGGCTATTTCATTACCCAGACCTTGTTGTTCGGAGTGGGCCCCGCTCTCTTCGAAGCGCCCTGGAATGGGTTGCAGGGACTGGTAGGCATAGTGGGAGGAGTGCCTCTGCTTCTTCTGGTGCGCCGCGCCTATCCGCCTGTCACGCAGATCGGCCAGCGGCGCGAGTGGCGGGAGGAATAGGGGACAGGGGATAGGGGATAAGGGAAGCATGGTGGCTTTCCCCTCAGACCCCTCAGTTCCCTTGGCCCCTTTAGCCCCCGCACACTCCTTTTGGATTCCGAGTTTGAACTTCGATATTGTCTTTGAGGATCTTCACTACTCCTACCCGCCGCTGACGCCCGACGGCGAGCTAGTGCGGGCCCTGCGAGGTATTGACCTGCAGGTGGAGCAGGGGGAGTTCCTGGCCCTCATGGGCCGCATCGGTGCGGGCAAGACGACTCTGTGCCTGGCGCTCAATGGGTTGGTGCCCCACGCTACCGGCGGCGTCATCCGCGGCGATGTGACCGTCCTCGACCGCAACACCAAGACGCAGACGGTGGCCGATCTGGCTGCGCGTGTGGGACTGGTCTTCCAGAACCCGGAAGAACAGCTCTTTCACATGCGGGTGGAGGACGAGGTGGCCTTCGGGCCGGAGAACTTAGGTCTGCCGCGGAAGGAGATTGCCCGGCGGGTGACGTGGGCGCTGCGGGCTGTTGGGCTGGAGGATTTCCGTCACCGTTCGCCTCTGCATCTTTCGGGAGGCGAGAAGCAGCGATTGGCCATCGCCGCGGTGCTGGCTATGCGGCCTCGCATCTTGGTGCTGGACGAACCGACCGCCAGCCTCGACCCGCAGGGAGCGGCAGAGGTGTTCGCCACGCTGCGAGAATTGCAGCAGACAACGCCGCTGACCGTCGTCATGGCTACCCAGAACAGTGAGTGGGTGGCCGAACAGGCTGACCGGCTGGCGGTGCTCGACAGGGGACGGATCGCGCTGATCGGTTCGCCGGACGACTTGCTGAGTCAGGTGGAGAGGGTGCAGGCGCTAGGCGTGCGCGTGCCGCAGGTCGCCGAGGCCGCCACGCAACTCAATGCCCGTTTGGGCGCATCCTTCCGCTTCACCCGCCTGGACGATGCCCAGCGCGCGCTGGGCGATGCTCTCAGTTAGTGGTGATTGGGTACTGGATATTGGGTATTGGAGACCTCAGCGTCTGGCTTGACCAATATCTACTGACCACTCAATGTCATTAAGTTAAGGTGTAGCATAGGGCCTTGTGCCCGTTTCTTGCCGCCCCAAGACGCCCACAAGGGGCTAAACTACGCTTGACTTGATGACATTGACTGACCACTGACCAACCAATACCCAATCACCAATCCCCAATATCATCGAGATGACTGGCGTCCATTACCAGTTGGAGTTCCGTTTTGCCTTCCTGGAAGCGGAGAATGGTCACAGCGGTGTTGCGGTTGGGCGGCAGTCCTTCGAACAGCTTCGCTCCCATCTTCAGTCCCAGCGCGTGACCTCGGATGGCGTAGACGACACCGCCGTGAGTGACCAGGCAGACTGTTTTCGTATAGTGAGCTACGATTATGCTCTCCAAGGCACTCGCAGCTCGCTGCTGCATCTCCCCGAACGTCTCACCGCCGCCTGGGCGTTTCTCCTCGTAAGCCCGCCACGCTTGCCATTGCTCCGGATAGCGCTCTGCGATCTGCTCGCGGGTCAGCCCAGCCCAAGTGCCCACGTCGAGTTCTCGCAAGCGGGGCTCGGCCTGTGGCTCCAACCCCAGTGCCTTCCCGATGATTTGCGCCGTCTCGAAGGCGCGGCGGAGGTCGCTGGCATAGATCGTCGTGATCGGCTTGGAGTGCAGCCGCTGGGCCACGCGGCGCGCTTGTGCCCGCCCCAGGTCGCTGAGCGGCGGGTCCGCCTGTCCCTGCCAGCGGTTGGTCTCGTTCCAGGTGCTCTGTCCATGGCGCACCAGGATTACAGTAACAGTGTCCCTCATCCCTCGCCCCTCGTCTTACCGTTGCTACTCAGCCTATGCTCCCAGCCCCTGTCCCGGGGGCGGCTTGTGCGGCAAATGCCTGCTCAAGACGAGATACTCTCGCCAGAGCCGCCCCCGAGGACGAGGGCTGAGATTCTGTTTCATGTTTCATCCGCTGATGGCTTTTGGCCTTTTTCAGTAGAGCCATCTATGGCTCTAGGCTGATAATCCCTGTACGAATGGCGTATCGGGTCAGTCCCGCCGTGCCACGGATATCGAGCTTGTCCATCACATGGGCTCTGTGGGTCTCAACCGTCTTCACGCTGATGTGTAACGACTCAGCGATTTGGCGATTGGAGTGGCCCTCGGCAATCAGTTGCAGTACCTCTCGCTCGCGGTCGGTCAGTTGGTCATGACTGTCCTGCTCTGTCGTCCTTTCCCCGCGCCGGATGAATTCCGCAATGACTCTCTTGGATATGGTAGCGCTGAGGAAAAGCTCACCCTGCCAAACGTTTTGGATCGCCAAGACCAACTCGCTGGGCGCTGATTGCTTCACCACGTATCCCAGGGCCCCGGCCCGCAGGATCTGAAAGATATACTCCTCAGTGGCGTGCATGCTCAGAATCAGGATCTCGACGTCGGGAAAGCGCTTCTTGATACGACGGGTGGCCTCCAGGCCGTTGAGGCCGGGCATAGCGATGTCCATCACCACGATGTCGGGGTGCAACTGCTCGACCTGTCGAATTGCCTCCCGCCCATCTTTGGCTTCCCCGATCACCTCTATGTCCGACTCTGCATCCAGAAGCAAGCGCAATCCCTTGCGAACGATGGTATGATCCTCAGCCAGCAGCACTCTTATTCTCTTCATGATCGGCCTCCGCGTCAAGCGGTAGCTCTGCAGATAGCTGGGTTCCCTGCCCTGGACGTGACTGGATGCTGAGACTGCCGCCCAGACTGGCCACCCTCTCCCGCATGCCCAGCAGCCCTGCCCCTCGTTGTGAACGTTCCCGGGCTTCAACCTCGTCTGTATCAAAGCCTCGGCCATTGTCTTCGATCAGCACGCTGACTGTGAATCCCTTGCGCTTCAGACGGATACGTACGCTGTTAGCCTGGGCGTGCTTGGCGATGTTGGTCAATGCCTCCTGCACCACGCGGTAGAGGACGGTTTCCATCTCCCGAGGCAGTCTCTCCTCAAGGTCAATCGCTTCCAGTTCAACCTTGAGGCTCAGTCTCTTGGCGTATCTGCCCACGTACCAGCGCAGTGTTGGTAACAGACCGAGATCGTCCAGCATGGAAGGCCGCAGATTAAGAGCCAACTCACGTACCTGCTCCAACGTCTGGTCCACCAGAAATGCCGTCTCCTCCAACCTCTCTCTGATCATCAGGGTCAACTGTGGCGGCATTTCCTTTTCGATCACTGACAGGTTGATGCTCATCGCTGTCAGAGCCTGTCCCATCTCGTCGTGCAGTTCCTGGGAGATCCGTTTCCGTTCCGCTTCCTGGGCATGGATGAGCTGAGTTGACAACCTCTGCAACTCTTCTCTATGCTTCGTCACCGCTTCCAGGAGCTGCGCGTTGTCCATAACCAACCGCTGCTTTTCCAGGACCTCCCCTACGGTGGCCAACACCTCATGCATGTTCAAGGGCTTGTTGATGTAGGCCGAAGCTCCCTGGTTCATGGCCCGCACGGCGGTTCCCAGAGAGGCATAGGCGGTGATCATGATCACCGCCATGTCAGGATGCATCTCCTTCAAAGGCGCGATTAGCTCAACCCCTG
>CAZPMV010000286.1:0-4341 GCA_964587335.1 uncultured Anaerolineales bacterium | reverse complement strand
GAACACGAAGGTCACGAAAGAAGAACACGAAAGGCACGAAACACGAGAGCGCGAAAGCATGAAAGAGCACGAGAATGGATAGGGAATTCACCGTCACGCTGGATGACACCGAATACAGCATCGAGATGCAGGGCAACACCGTGCTGGTCAACGGCCAGCCCTTTGTCGTTGGCTTAGAGGAGCGAGGCGTCACTGTGGATGGCACGCTCCACGAGGTGACGCTGGAGGGCGACAGGGCCGCCGTCAACGGCATCCCCTACAATGTTGCCATCGCTGGTCTGGAAACAGCCAGGTCAGCAGTACCCGCGGCGGCTGCCGCCCGCGAGGACTTCGGCGAGCTTGGTCGAGCCGTTGCCGAGGGAGCGGGCGTGATCAAGGCCATCATGCCGGGCAAGGTGCTCCGTGTGCTTCTGGCCGAAGGAGAAAAGGTTCAGGAAGGGGAGGTAGCGGTGATTCTGGAGGCCATGAAGATGGAAAACGAACTGCGGGCGGACCGTAGCGGGACAGTGACGCAGGTCGCCGTGGCCGCCGGGGACGACGTGGAACTGGGGCAGGTGTTGGTGGTGATCGAATAGCTTGGGTGACGAGGCGGTGGTGTGACGAGGCGGTGGTGTGATGAGGCGATGGGGCGATGAGGCGATGAGGCGATGAGGCACCGAGGCGACGGGGCTGGGAAACCTTCCGTTCTTCCGCTGACAGACGCCAGCCCTACAGCACCACCAGAGCGATACCGACCAGCGTCACCACGACACCGACGATCTCATTGATTGCTGGCATTTCCCCCAGCAGCAGAATGCCCAGAAGGATTCCGCCGGTCACCTCCTGCGTGGCAATGAGGTTGACGTAAGTGGCGTGCGTGCGCCGCAGAGCGGCGTTGTAGAGGGTGTGGCCGAAGCCCAGCGGCAGGATGCCCAGGCCAATGACGCTGAGGACGGGCAGCAGAGTGTAGCCTTGTGGTGTGAAATTGGTCGCCGCCATCGGCAGCATCCACAGTGCCGCCAGGCCGTAGACGGCGGCGGCGTAGGTGAACAGCGGATAGTGAGCTCGCTGAGAGCGTCCAGCCACGGAGTAGAGTCCGAAGGTGATCGCCGAGCCCAGCGCCAGCAGGTCGCCCCAAAGCATGGTGCGGGTCATCCGAGGCTCGAAGCCGGCCAGGATGGCCACGCCAATGACGGCCACGACGACACCGCCCCACTTGCGGCGGGGGATGGGTTCTTTCAGTATCAGTGCCGAGAAGAGGGTGACGAAGATCGGAGCGGTGTAGACGATGGACAGCGAGTGGGCGATGGTGGTGAAGCTGAGGCTGGCGATGTAGCAGAGGAAGTGCACGGCGGCGATGAGGCCGAAGCCGAGGAAACGAGGCAGGTCGGCTCTGGCCACGCGCAGAGGCTGTCGCCGCAGGGCCATCAGCGCCAGGATGCCCAGCGCGGCCACGCCCAGGCGGCCGGCAGCGATCTCGTAGGGTGAGAGAGGCGCGGCCCAGCGGGTGAGCACCGGGCTGGTGGAGAAGAAAAGGACAGCGAGACTAACGTAGAGCAGCCCTCGGCGTTCTTCGCTCATGGCTCGATGCGCACCACCTCGGTGCTCACGTCTGTACCGTCCACGTGCACCCGCACGTAGTGATGGAATGCGCCATCCGGATGCTCCTTGGCGTAGAGCGGTGCACCGCAGCCGCCACTGATGATGTACTGCACGCCGTTGCGCTCTGCCTCCTCGTAGGCGTGGATGTGGCTGGTGAAAACGTACTGCACCCCGTATTCCTCAGCCAGGCTCATCACCTGGCTGTTTCCCATCTGCAGGATGTAGTCCGTGCCATCGGGGTCGAAGGGCGGGTGGTGGAAGAAGAGCATCTTGACGGGCTGCTCAGTGGCTGCTAGATCCTCCTCCAGCCATTCCAGCGTGCTGGGAAACAGCGCACCGCTGTAGCTGTCCAACATGACGAAGTGCACAGAGCCAGCATCGAGAGAGTAGCGCTGAGCCGGCGCGCCGCTGTACTGCAGGTACTCGTCCAGCAGGCCATCGGGCGAATCGTGGTTGCCCGGCACGGGGAAGAAGGGCAGTGCGAAGCCGGCCATCAACTCCTTCCAGGCCAGCCATTGGCTCTCCCTTCCACTGGGGACGATATCTCCCAGGTGGATGAGAAAACTGCTGCCATCGTCCTGCACGCCATCCAGTGCGCGGCGGTAGATGTCATCGCCGTCGCGACTGTCGCCGCAGACGGCGAAGCTGAACTGCTCACCCAGATCCAGCGTGATGGGAGTGGGCTTAGGCGTCTCGGAAGGCTCCGGCCGGGGGGCAGGGCTGGGCGCGGGCGCTATGGCTGTGGCCGTTGCCGCAGGCGTTGGCGTGGGTAGGGACGGGGTCACTCTGTCCCTACGCGTAGGCGTTGGGCGGGCTGACTGGGTGAGCGGACCGATGACATAGCCCAGCACCATACTCAGCACCACCACCAGACTCAGTCCCCAGAGGATGACTTGTCCAGCGTTACGACGTTTCCTGCTTTTCCGTTGGGCCATTCTCTCACCTGATGCGCAGATTTGTCCGCCAATTATACCACAGGCGCGGGCAAAGAACAAAGAAAGCCGTAATGGTGCACCCGACAGGGATGTGGTATAATGGTGCGTGAGGCGTAAAAAAAACGGGAGCATGGGCGGCATTAGATCGTTACGCTTCACACAGAACGACTGCCTCATCAGGCTCGGAACCGTATGGACAGTAGACATGAAAGAAACCGAACCCACCTGGAAACGCTACCTTACTGACTATAATGAAGGACTGGGCCTCGTCTACGAGCGCTTTGTGCTCAACGGTTTCCTGCAGGCATTGCGGCAGGAGTCCAATATCCAGACCGTGCTGGAGGCCCCCCTCTTTGGGATGGCCGGCGTCAGCGGCATCAACAGCGTGGTGCTGGCCCAAGTGGGCTGCGAGGTCACCCTGGTGGACGACAACCCGGAGCGCGCCGCGGGGGTGCGTCGTATCTGGGACGAACTAGGACTCGACGTCACGGTGCTGGAGGTGGAGCCAAGCGAGTGGGGCAACATGCCCTTCGACGACGACAGCTTCGACTTGGCCTGGGACTGGGCTGCTCTCTGGTACCTGCCGGACGCGGAACTCCTACTGCGAGAGATGGTCCGCGTCAGCCGAGACCTCGTCTTCGTTGCCATGCCCAACCGCTGGCAGGTGGGCTACTTCCTGCGCAAGCACCTGCTCGACAGCGAGTTCTTCCAGACGGTGGACGAGCGCTGGGTAGACATAGGCCGCATCCGGCGGACTCTGGAGGACGCTGGGCTCCGCATCGTCGAACAGGGGGTACTGGACGTGCCGCCATGGCCTGACACAGTGATGCCCGCGGGCGAGGTGCTAAAGCGGCTGGGCTTGCGCTCGAAGAAGCTGGAACAGCGGTTCACGGGCGATAGCTGGCAGTGGTCTACGATGGCCTACTACTTGGGGCAGCAGCCGGAACTGCACGAGCAGGTGATGAAGTACGCCTGGTTGGACCGGGCGCGGCTGCCCTGGCAACTGAAGGCGGTGTGGGCGCATCACCGCTACCTGCTGGCCCGCAAACCGTAGGGAGGTCAGCGGAAGAGCGGAACAAGCGGAAAGCGAAAGCCCCTTTCACTCACTGGGGAGGAAAGGGGCTTATGGTCTCCGCCTTGAACCTTCTTGCTCCGCAGCTTAACTCTGTACACTGGTCAGTCTCTGCATCCGGTATGTTGTGTAATCCACGCTTTCACTTTCGTCGGTTCGCAGAGCTTCCAGCATATCCCGGATGTCTTCGAGATTATCCAGTTCCTCAAGGCGGGCCGCCATGTCTCTATAGCTGTCGTAGTCAACGATCACCGCTTTTGGATGCCCCCGTTTGGTGACAACTACCGGCTCCCGTTTTGCTCGTGCCAACAGATCCTTCGTCTTGCGGCTCAGATCGCTGATGGGCATCACGGCGATGGTCATTTTCCCCCCCTCCTGTTGTTCATTGGTTTGACTGCTCACTTCTCTGCGCAAAGCATAGCACACCAATCGCAAGGTGTCAACACTCCTCTGCCGCTCAGGGTATCGTTCAGGAGTGTAGGGGGAGGCAGCACATCGCTGTCAGCGGAACAGCGGAAAGACCGGAACGTTTGTTTTCCGCTCGTTCCGCTGTTCCGCTGACAGGCTCTGCAGTCGGGCTGCCGCCGTCGGGAGTGCAACTCCCTCTCAAGGTTCTAGGTGCTTGCAGCATGATAGGGCAGGTGCTATCTTTTGTCAAGCAGCGGCTTCGGCGGCAACAACTGCTGTGCAGCCGGCCTTTGGCAAATTGGCAAGCAAGCCAAAGGCTGCTATACTATGCCAGAAGTCGAATTG
>CAZPMV010000285.1:0-4347 GCA_964587335.1 uncultured Anaerolineales bacterium | reverse complement strand
CGATTTCGCGCGAGTCTGACCCTGCCCCTTGGAGGCTTTTTCAGCACTCACCTAGGCTCGCCCTGCCAGTGCACGCATGAAACGAGGCACGTTGAACGGCTGGCCGGAAAGCAGATGCTGCGCCCGGAACAGGCGCGCCACCAAACGCACGATGAAGATGACGGCAAGCAACTGCAAGGCCGCGGCCAGCGCCAACTGCCACCAGGGTACCTCTCCCGCCGTCATCCGGGCAATCATGCCCACCGGCGAGGTCAGCGGGAACAGGCTCACGATCAGAGCAATCAGCCCATTGGGATTGGTGATGATAACGATAACGAACACATACACGGCGATCAGCGGCGACATCACCGCAAACGAAGCGCCCTTTGTGTCCTTGACATCGGGCGCCAACGCGCCGACGCCTGCCAACAACGCCCCGTACATTCCGTAGCCCAGAAGGAAGTAGACAAGCGACCAGATAAGCAATTGGGGCGGCAGCTCGAAACCGGCGGGGATCTTCAATGGCTGCCCGCCTAGACGCACCACCATCCACAGCACGCCGACCCACAGGGCTGTCTCCAGGAGGCCCAGCAGGCCCACTCCCAGGATCTTGCCAGCAATCATCTGCTGGGGCGAAACCGACGACATGAGCACTTCCAGGACGCGGTTCTTCTTCTCATCGGTCACGGCGCTTACCAGCACGCCGGAGGGTAAGATGATCGCCATATACAGGATGATTGTCATCAACTGAGGCAGAAGTTCGGTGATCCAACTGTCTTCCGTGTCCTTTGCCCTGGACGACGCCAGTTGAGTCACCTGTGCGTCGAACGGTTTCCATACCTGCGCCGCCAACTCGGTGTCGCCGTCGAGCAGGTTGACCAGCAGAATCCATAGCATGCCGTCCGTGTTGACACTGCCACCCATGATATTGTATTCTGGTTGAGCGTAGATGATCTCCCCCGTCTCCACGTAGTCGGCCGGAATGACGTAGTAAGCCGAGATATCTTCTGCCTCCAACGCTGCCTGCGCCGCTGCCTCATCAGGATACTCGGTCAACCAATCGGAGGGGATGTCGGAGGGAAGCGTGCTGATCAGGCCGCCCTGATCCACGTACCCTTCGCCCACCTGCTCGACTACGGCGGGTGTCTCTGTTTCATTGGGAATCAGCGCCGTAGCCGCATCGCGATTGACGGCTGCCACGATCAGGACGACGATGCCCAGCACAAGCGGCAGACCAAAGGCAAAGAGGGTAAACGGCTTGCGCCGCAGCGTCGTGCGGATTTCACTAGCCATCACCAGAATCATCTTGTTCATATTCTATCTCCGTATGTAGCCTTCGAGAACTGTGCGGTGAAGCGTGATCCAACCTGCTCACGCCTCATGCAGACTGGACCGACCTGCGGCTCTGTTGCCGCTTCCCTGGAACAGCTCGCCCAACCTCAACCGCTTGCCGTAGCGCAGCATGCTCGTCCGCAAGGCCTTGCCTGCCAACCAAACCAAGACGATCCCGCACACCAGCGCGATGCCCGCCGAGGCGAGTATCTGCCAGAGGGGAACCTCCCTGAACAAGCTGCGGAAGGCTACGGCCATCACCGATGTCGGCGGGAACAGGCTCAGGCCAATCGCCACCGCGCCATTGGGACTCTTGCCGATAGGCAAGATCAGATACATGGGGAGGAGCATGATCAGGAACATGAAGGGGCCCATCTGATCGGCTTCGTTTTGGTTGCTGACAGCGATGCCTATCATAGTCATGATGACCGCGATGACCAGATACGAGGGCGCGGCCACCACCAGCAGCAGAAGGATGTCCCGCCAGTTGACGCTGATGTCCTGCAGCCAAGCGATCTCCAGGACGCTGTGGCCAAGCCATGCCGCTACTGCAAAGAACACTCCCCACACCACCAACAATGTCGCGCCGATGCCCATGCCGGCCAAGACCTTGCCCAGCACCATCCGGAACGTCGAGACGGACGACAACAGGATCTCCATAGTACGGTTCTCTTTTTCCTTCACCATCACACCCATCAAGAAACCAGATGTGGTCATGGTGAAAAAGGCAAAGATTGCGCCGACGACGATGGGGGCAACCTGGCCTGCGCTCGGATTACCGCCAGGAAACTCACGGTTGTACGCGGTCGCCCGAACTGTAACCGTGAGGCCAGGCAGTACTCGTCCCACGATCTCTGGCGGTTGGCCGGATAACAGATTCGCCCGCACGACGCTGCGGAAGTGGCGCCTGGCGGCCCAGCGGGGTGGCTCGAAGTAGACGAGTTCCACCTGACCGCCAGCGGAATAGTCGGGCGGGAGCACGTAGAAACCATCGATTGTCCCTGCCTGCAACGCTGCATCTGCCGCTTCAGCCGTCTCGAACGAAACGAGGCGAATCTTGTCATCAGGCTCCGGCAGCATGTTGACCAGAAATCCCGCTTCGTCCACGTAGCCCAGCGTGGTACTCTCTGTTAGCAGTCTGGAGGAGAGGTAGCCCATGCCGACAGAAAAGGCCAGAAACAGTGGCAGGCTGAGCATGACGATGATGAAGCTGCGCTTGAGTACCTCTTGTCTGTAGTGCTGTTGGGCAATCAGCCAAACTTTTGACATAATCCGGCTCCTTAGTCAGCTTGCCCATTCACCGTGCGGATGAAGATCTCATCCAGCGTGGGCATGGCGATCTCGAATTGCTCGACGGTGACCTGGTTCGACAACAACTGCTGCAGGATGTCCTGCGGGCTGGCTCCAATGGACAGCGTCAGATACAGCGCCCCGTTACGTGAAGTCACCGTCTCCACGCCGGTCATCTGCGGCAGCTCGCCCGCCACTCGCACCACGACCGCATGACCCGAGTGGTCTCGTCGAATCTGATCCAGCTCGCCGTAGAGCACGTTGTACCCATCGTCTATGAGCACGATGCGGTCGCACAATTCCTCGACCTGGCGCATCATATGCGTGGACATGATGATCGTCGTGCCCGCCTCCCGCAATTCCAACATCAGGTCCTTGACCAATTGCGTGTTGACGGGGTCGAGGCCACTGAACGGTTCGTCCAGGATGAGCAGTTCCGGGCCGTGCAGCACGGTGCTGATGATCTGCGCTTTCTGTTGCATGCCTCGGCTCATCTCCTTGACCTTCTTTCGCTTGTGCTGAGCCAGGTCGAACCGCTCCAGGTAGACGCCGACGCGCTGCTGAGCATCGCCCTTGGACATACCCTTGAGCCGGCCCAGATACACCAGGCACTGCTCCAACACCATGTCCTGATACAGGCCACGTTCTTCTGGCATGTAGCCAACGCGGTCCTTCTTCTCCTCCGTCATCGGGCCGTCTAGAATGGACACGGCGCCCCCATCCGGCTTGAAGATGTCCAGAATGAGCCGGATGGTAGTCGTCTTGCCAGCACCATTGGGGCCGAGCAGGCCGAAGACCTCGCCCTGTTCAACGGCGAAGGAGACGTCCGCCACCGCCTGGGTCGCACCAAAGGATTTGGCGACGTGAGAAACTGCTACTGTGTGATTCATGAGGGATCCTCCCCTGTAGACTGTTACATATCTCCCCAAAGAATAGGCGTTCGCTGGTCTCCCCTTCCCTGAGAAGGCCCACGACGAACGCCCCGATCCGCGCCACCTATTCTTCTGCCATCTCAACAACGATGGTGCAGTCGGTGACCAAGGCCGCTATGGCGCCGATCGCCGCCAACTGCGGGGCAACCATAGCGCCGACAACACCCAGCGTGAGCGGAATGTCAATCAGCGTTCTGCCTTCCTCGTTTCTGATGGCGATGCGGCGTATGTTACCCTCGTGCACCAGATCTTTGACTTTGGCCAAGAGACCCTCGCCGCTGACCCGAAATTCTTCTGTGCGGACCTTTTCTTCACTCATCCTTTTCCTCCTAATAGACTCTATCTACAGTGTAGCACAAATTGCCGCCTGGCGCATCGGCCATCTGGCGGATTTCGCTATTGGCCAGGTGGCCAGTCTTCTTCTTGGCCTGGTGGCCAATAGGGTGATGGCTTTGAGTTTCACCTCGTCTTCTCCGGACGTCAGTCTCCCCATGCTGTGCTGATACCCTTCCCTCTCCACTACGCGGAGGAAGCACCGAGACTACCGGAGCATCGTCAGTCGCAATGCTCCATTTCACCGTTTTGCATCAGGACGAGAAGTAATCGGCAGCCGCGTTCTGCAACAACACCCAGAACGTGTAGATGCCAATGGCCGTCCCCAGGGGAAAGTTGACCAAACCCAAGAAACCCACGACCATGGCCAGGATGCGACCCCAGGCCCTTCGCCGCAGCAGTCCATATCCGGCCACAATGCCCGGTATGCCCAGCAGCAGGGCAAAGACGAAGCAGCCCAGCAGCAGCATGATGCCGTTGC
>CAZPMV010000284.1:0-4386 GCA_964587335.1 uncultured Anaerolineales bacterium | reverse complement strand
AGGGGGTGGCTGTAGCGGTACTCCACCCAGTGCGGCTGGTAGACGGAGATGCTGAGGACGTAAGGGCCGCCCGGCCCCCAGATGATGCCTGCGTCACTCTGGTTCTCGTTGGAGAAGCCGTGCTTGTGAGCCAGGCGCGTCCCTTCGGGCAACCCGGCTTTGATGAACGTGGAGATGGGGTTCATCTCCAACAGGGCGATGACCTCCCGGCATTCCTCAGGCAGGATCTCGTCGGGGTAAGCGGCCAGCAGCGCTCCCTTTCCCTCAGCACACCTGACCAGCATCTCCAGCAGCAGCCCCATCTCCTTGGGGGTAGTCTGCATGTAGGGGTCAGGATCAGCGCTGAAATCACTGCGACTGTTGGCGGCGGTGACGACGTGTGGTATGGGCACATCGGCGTCGTAGGGCGCGGCCATGTAGCTGTTGGTCAGGCCCATCCGTCGCATGAACCTGGTAACCTGCTGTGCCCCCTCCTGCGCGCTGCCTTCGCTGATCTGGGTGAGCAACCAGTTGGCGTAGGCATTGCTGACCCCGGGCAGCGTCATTGTGCTGGTCAATGCTACCGCGGTTTCCACATCCGCCGGGCCATCCAGAGTCCGGTACACGCCAATGAAAATGGGAATCTTCAACACGCTCATACCTGAGTAGGCCACATCGCCGCGGATGTTCACCTCCTGCCCACTGGCCACGTGGCGAACGAAGACGCTGGACAGGAGGGATGTCCGCTCCATCCGCTCCTGCAGCACCTCCTCCAGCAGGGTGACATCGGGCGGGGACGGCGCCGCTTCGGCCAGCACCAGCCAGGCCTGCCGTCCCTCCGGATTGGGCGAAGCGAGCGCTTCCAACAGACGGGGCGCCGAGGCCTCTCGGTCAAGCCTCAGCCCAGGCTGGCCAGGGCGGAAGACAACGGTGGTAGTGAAGGGCACATCTTCCCGGATTGGCGCCACCACCGCCGAAGTGGGGGGACGGTCGTAGCGCGCCGCCACGTCGCTCAGCCAGTCGCCGACGGCGGTTTCGTCCACGTCGTAACGCAGGGGGATGTCCAGAGGTTCGGGGGTTTGGTGCAGGATCTCATCCACGAAGCCGCGCCAGAAACCTAGTCCTTCCCGCTGCGCCTCTGCCTCCACCAGCATGGCCTCCGCGTCTACCGAGAAGCCCACCTCCTCCGGGCGTAGCAGCAGTCGCTCTTCGCCGTAATAGACCCACACCGGCTCCGTGTAGTAGGGGGCACGGATGGCCTCAGCGATCTCGTCGAGGTTCGACCCCGCGGGAGGCTGCCCGGCCAGCGTGACCCAGCCAGGCACAGGCCCCTGGGTTTGTGCGTAGTTCCAGGCACGGGGTCCCAGCGCCATGACGGCGAAAATCAAGATAAGAAGAAGCAAACGTGCGAAGTTGCGCATCAATTCTCACAGTCAAGGTCGCGGTGCCAACTCGGCCAGCGACCGCACAGGAGACCGGTATCCAGCAGACAGCATTTTCGCCAGCAAGGCATCCGCCTCTGCAATTAACTACCGGACACTTTCGCCAGGACGCGGACGAACACGGACAAACACGGAGTCCTTTCTAGGCCCCAAAGCGAAGAAGCTATGCCATCAGCGTCCTGGGCATCCCATGTCACCCAGAGCTGGCGAGCCAGTGCTGTCCGGTTTCGGTAGCAGAAGCTTCAGAGCCAGGCTAGCGTCAGCGCAGATCGGGGGCGAGTTCACGGAGCCGCTCCTCGCGCAGGTGGCGAAGATCGTCGACAGAATCCGTCAGAGGCTCGCCGCCTCTGCGAGTCAGGATTGTCTCTCGCAGCGAATCGGCCATAACCAACGTCTTTCGCCGTTGAGCCCGAAGCGCCTGGCACCCGGTATCGGATCGCTCCAGCCACTCCAAGTCGGCAAGCCCTACCAGAGCGGCCTTGGGCTTGCCTCTCGAAAGCAGCAGGATGCGCTGACTACCGTAGGCCGCTCGGTTGACTACCTCACCCAAGGACTTCTTAGCCTCGGTCAGGCTTATCACATGGACTCCCATTCGAATACCCTGGCCATCGATCTGATCGTTCTCATCATTCCCTTGGGGCATTTTACCACAGGGGCGCCGTAACAACAAGCCCCAGCGGCCGCTATTCCCACTCGATCGTCGCCGGCGGCTTAGAGGAGATGTCGTACACCACGCGGTTCACGTCTGGCACTTCGTTGACAATGCGATTGGAGATACGGGCCAGCAGGTCGTAGGGCAGCCGCGCCCAATCGGCGGTCATGAAGTCCTCGCTGGTCACCGCCCGCAAGGCCACGACGTGGGCATACGTCCGCCCATCTCCCATCACCCCCACGCTGCGCACTGGCAACAGCACGGCGAAGACCTGCGCCGTCCGGCGGTACAGCCCCGCAGCCCGTAGTTCCTCCAGCAGGATGGCGTCGGCGGCACGCAGCGTCTCCAGTCGCTCCCAGGTCACCTCGCCGACGACGCGGATGGCCAGCCCCGGCCCGGGGAAGGGATGCCGCCAGACGATCTCCTCCGGCAGTCTAAGGGCCTCGCCCACCGCCCGCGCCTCATCCTTGAACAGCAATCGCAACGGCTCCACCAACTCAAAACCCATCTCCTCCGGCAGTCCGCCCACGTTGTGGTGTGTCTTGATGGTGCGCGCTGCACCGTGCTCATCGCGGCGGGCGCTCTCAATGACGTCGGGGTAAAGCGTGCCCTGAGCCAAGAAGCCAATCTCACCCCAGTCGGCGGCCAGCCGCGCCGCCTCCCGCTCGAAGACGCGCACGAACCGTTCGCCGATGCGCTTGCGCTTCTCCTCGGGATCGGTCACGCCGTCCAGGTCGTCCAGGAACTCCTCGCTGGCGTTGACCGCCACCAGCCGCATGGACTGCGCCCGCTCGAAGGTCTCCACTACCTGCTCTGGCTCACCGCGGCGCAGCAGCCCCGTGTCCACGAAGACACAGGTCAGCCGGTCGCCCACAGCGCGGTGCACCAGCGCCGCTGTCACCGCCGAATCTACCCCGCCCGACAGCCCGCAGAGCACGTGCCCATTGCCCACCTGGCGGCGGATGGTGGCCATGCTCTGCTCAATGAAGGACACAGGCGTCCAATCGCCGTGGCAGCCGCAGACGTCGTACAGGAAGTGACAGATGATCTCTTGGCCGCGAACCGTGTGGACGACCTCAGGATGGAACTGTAGGCCATAGCGGCCGCGGGTCAGGTCACCCATGGCGGCTACAGGGGAGTTGTCGCTGGCGGCCAGCACCTGCCAGCCTGGCGGAAGCGTTTCCACGCGGTCGCCGTGGCTCATCCACACGGAGAGAGGCAAGGGGAGAATGAGGGACGAGAAACGAGGGACGAGGGCAGGCAGCAGAGGATTCTCGACACTGGTCAACGTGAGTTCGGCCAGCCCGTATTCTCGCTCGGTTGCCGGAGCGACGCGGCCTCCCAGGGCCTGCGCCAGAAGCTGCATGCCGTAGCAGATGCCCAGGACCGGCATTCCGCTTTGCAACACGTAGGCGGGCAGGGTTGGCGCGCCGGGCTCGTAGACGCTGGCGGGGCCGCCGGAAAGGATGAACCCGCGAGGCGACAGCGATAGCACTCGCTCGTCCGGCGCATCCCAGGGGATCAACTCGCAGTAGACCTGCGCTTCCCGCACCCGCCGGGCGATGAGCTGGCTGTATTGAGAACCGAAATCGAGGATGATGATCGTCTCTCGCCTGCTCATTCCAACACGATTCTCCCATCGTCCATGCTGGTGATCACAGCCAGCGCCTCGATGGGCACGTTCAGGTGTGCCAGCTCCTCCCGTCCTTGTTCGAAAGCCTTCTCGATCACCGCGCCAATGCCCACGACGGTGGCGCCCGCAAGTTGGGCTAGCTTCGCCAGGGCGCCTATGGTTTGACCGCTGGCCAGGAAGTCATCTATGATCAGCACCCTATCCCCAGGGCCGAGGAATTCCGGCGAGACCATCAGTCTGACCTCGCTGCCCTTGGTATGAGAAGGAGCAGTGGCCTCAATGGCGTTCGGGTGCATGGTCACCGGCCTCGTTTTACGGGCGTATACGACGGGGACCTGCAGCGCCAACGCCGTAGTCAACGCCGGCGCGATGCCGGAGATCTCGGCAGTAAGCACCTTGGTGGCCTCGCAACTGTAGAAGAGGGCGGCCATGGCCTGTCCCACGGACAGCATGAGCATGGGGTCCACCTGGTGGTTGATGAAACTGTCCACCTTTAGGATGCCCCGGCCCAGGTTCTTTCCCTCGCGACGAATGCGTTCGTTGAGTGCCCTCATGCATGACCTCACTGAGACTCGCACCCCGAAAGGCGGGGAGATATGGGAATGCGGAAGGATGTTGGTTCGGATAATGGATGGGCCGATTTTACCCCAACTGGGGCGAAGGTACAAACCCCGCCCTGC
>CAZPMV010000283.1:0-4395 GCA_964587335.1 uncultured Anaerolineales bacterium | reverse complement strand
GCCTCCCGCACCCACGGCTCCACCGGCAGGGCGGTGATTACCCGCACCTGGATGGGGCCTTTCGGGGTGACCGTAAGTGGCTGCTGCGCCGGGTTCAGGTAGCGCCAGGCCAGCGCCGCACCGACGATGAGCAGCGCCACCACGACTATGACGACAAAAACGATACGCGTACGTTTCATAAACGCTATCTCCCTCAATCAACCACAGACTTCGCAGATTTCACGGATTGTTCGCTTGTTCGATGTCGCTCAGCGCTCACTGCCGCCAGCGCTTCCGCGACTATGGCCTTAACTTCTTCCAAGGGGACGTCGGCATTACGCTCAGCCATGTCATCCAGCAGTTGGCGCAGCAAGCGACGCGCACGCTCTCGTTCTTCGGCCCTAAGATGCTCCTGTGTCTCCGCTTGTCGCGTTTTCATGATCATGTCATGCGCACCGCCGTACCGCTGGTGCAAACCATGAGCATGCCCTGGCGGATGACCTCGTAGTCAATATCCACACCGACGACGGCATTGGCCCCTTTGGACGCTGCCTGAGAAGCCATCTCCTCCAGGGCAATGTCGCGGGCTTTGCGTACCTCTTCCTCGTATGCTTTGGAGCGCCCGCCGATGATGTCGGTGATGCTGGCCAGGAAATCGCGGCCGATGTGCGCGCCGAGGATGGCCTCGCCAGTGACGATACCGAGGTATTCCTCAATGGGGTGACCTTCGACAGTGGGTGTGGTGGTGATGATCATTGCCCTCTCCAAACGCGACCCCCAAAGCGCAACGGTGTCAATGGATTGACTAGCGAATCGGACTGGACCTGAGTCACCGCACGCCTGAAACCACATACGAGACCAAGGAACTAAGGCTGCTCAGTTAGTATCAGTGTAAGAACACCTTTGTTCGCCCATGCAGAGCCATATCCAAAATACGGGAAGCGCCATCCTCTTTTTCTGCCAACATCAGTGATCAACAGGTTCACCTTCAACTGCTCGCCACATTCACCAGACAACTCTTGTGTCCATGAGAATCCATATCCCCGCCAGGGGAAATCCCTCATTCTCTCCCTGGCAACTCTCTTGGCTGCCAAAGTGACCTCGTTTCCCCCAACATGTCCGTGCATTCTCTTTGCCCATGCAAACCCATACCCGAAATATGGGAAACTCCGTTTCTGCTCCCTGCCAATTTCAGCGGTTGTTAGATCAACCAGATTGCTGAGAATGGTGCCCTGCATTCTCTTTGCCCATGCAAACTTGTATCCAAGATATGGAAAGCCCCATGTTCTCTCTATACCAACATCTGTAGTTGATAAATCGGTTTCTAGCTGACCACCATTTCCTCTTACCAGGTCAACCAATGCTTTATAGGAAATGGATTTGTCTGCGGTCTCAAGATTGGGTGGCAGTTCTTCCACCAAAGGGATCTTACAACTGGGACACTCCATCCATCCTACATATTCACATCCGCATCTGGGGCAAAACACTGTTCTCCTCCTCAGTACTATACCTACCTACTTATCAATTGGGCCTAGCGATTGCGAACTGAGGCGCGCTCCGGCTGAATCGCTCGAAATGAACCCACGCTCAATCAAGGCAGAGCCGCCGCCTTCAGAGTGTACTCTCTAGCCAGCAACACGCATTTGGTTTTTTGTTTCCTGTTCAAACTGTTGTGGTTGTTGACACCAGGCCTCACGATGGTCCACAATGGCCAGCGGCGTACCGAGTCTCCAGGCTGAAATGAAGGCCGCTGGACGATTTCATCAGAAGCCAGTATTCGATGCCAAAGAGCCGCAAATGCCCGTACGTGGAGGAGGTGCCTAGGGGAGCAGAGGTTGTCGCCCCTGCCCCCCCTGACTGCTATCTCTCTTCCTGCTACTCCGTTATTCCCAGTCGGCGGCGACGCTCACCGAGCTGGAGCTCGATCTCGTTCCGCTCCAACACCTCGTCCATCTGCTTGTCCAGACGGCCGGCCACCATCTCCATCTCCGCCGTAGCCCGGTCCAGCCGCTGGCGGATGCCCTCGGCGATGCGCGCCACGTCGGTGTCGCCTGTGCCCATCAGGTCGTCCAGTGAGCGAATGGCCCGAACGCTGATCTCCTTGGATCGCGCCAGGTCCAGCAGCGCCTGCAGTTCTTCCCTCTCCTGCTTGGTGGTCGTCAGCTTGGCTTCTAGCTTCAGCTTGGCGTCCATCAGCTTCTGATGCTCGGCGGTGAGGTTCTCAAACTGCGTGTTGTAGTCGGCGAGAAGACGATTGGTGGAGTTGAGCTTGCTCTGGGCCGCCACAGCCAAGGTGTCCTTGCCCTCCTCCAAGAAGAGGTCAATGTTCTTGTCCAGTTCGGTGGATTTGGCCTTGTACTCCTTGAGCCTGCGCTTGATGGTCTTCGCCTGGCCGCCGACGGTGGCGACGGCGTCTTCCAGGTCCTCCAGGTTGTCCTCAATCTGGCGGATGTACTGGTCGATGACGGCGACAGAATTCTGCCGCAGTGCCGCATCCACCATCGCGTGTAGGTTGGCCTTGATGAGGACGCCTACTTTGTCTAACAGTGATGCCATTGTTCACAACCTCCTTCAGGTGATGAGTAGACAAGTAAACAAGTAGACTAGGGAGACAAGAGGAAGGGAATCAACCTTCGCTTGTTGCCTGCTGCTTGTGTTCTTGTCATTCCGTAAGTTCTGCGCCCGCATTCTGGCACAAAGGACAGGCAGCCGCTTGACGCCCGCCCGACAGCAGGCTGACAGCGGGTTGGCAGATTGGTACACTGGTGAACTGGTAGGTTTGTACATTTGCGAGTAGCATCAATCTACCAATCTGCCAACCTACAGACCTACCCGCTCACCAGTTTATACCCCCGACCACGTATTGTGAGCAGGTAGCGGGGATTACTGGTATTCGGCTCGATCTTGGCCCGCAAGCGGCTCATTAGCTTATCCACGCGGGCATCGTCCACTTCATCAATGTACTCCTCGCCCCACACCGTCTCGACGATCTGGTACTTATCGCAGATTTTGTTCATCCGGCCATAGAGGAGCAGGAGCAAGCGGTATTCTAGCTCCGTCAACGTGGGCGTCATGTGGCCATTCACGTACACATCGCCAGCGTCCACGTCTACCCACACCCCCTGCTGTCCAGGTCGCCGCGCCACATGTTCCCGTTGCACGAACTCGGCGAACAGGCGGCAGAAGAGGATCGGTTCCTCGTCCGAACCGATGAGCACCCCCTTGTGGCGTAAAGAGATCAGTTCCTCCGGTGTGGGTGTATCGCCGGGGGCGAAGAGAGCCAGTAGCCCGTCCCGTTCGTCTTTGGTCAGATCGTCCCAGGTTTTTGCGCACTCCGAGCGGAGGTTCGGATCCCGTTGCAGTTGCGCTGCTACCTCGCGGTGGATGATCCACTCCTGTGTGGCATCGCGAACAGGCTCGCCCGTTACCGGCCCCAGCACGCGGCAGACTCCTTCCAGTAGGCTAAGGTGCCCTCCCGCCCATTGCAGGATGAAGGCCACGTCGTTCGCGCTGAAGGTGACGCCCTCGTTGGCGGCGAAGGCGGCGATGAAGCTCCGGGCATCCGCTTCATCAAACGGCTTCAGGTACCAGGTCTGATGGGCGAACAGCTCATTGAACTCTTCCACCGCCCGCCCGCTGCGGATCTCCGGCAGCCGCTGGTTAGTGGCCGTCACGTAGGTCATGCTGCGCGCGTACCTGTCCTTCAGTGCCCGGAGATTGAGGAACACCTGTGCGTCGAGAGCCGCCAGCGGATCGTCGAACTCGTCGAACAGCAGCACCAGATGGCGCTGCAGTCCGTCGTTGACCACAGCCATGGCATGGGAGAAGCTCAGCGGCACCTGGAAGTCGCTGGTAGGTTGGATCAGGTTGGTGTAGGCATCCCGCACCTGGCCGAGCAGTGTCTCGGTTCCGGCCATCCGCTGGACCGAATCCAGGAAGCAGCGCAGGATCAGCTCGTAGAAGCCCTGCTCTGTCATGTCCAGCATGTGGTTGAAGTCCACGTAGGTGAAGATGCACCCTTCCGCCTGTGGCCCCAGGTGGGCCGTCTGCACCAGCGGATCGGCCAGCAGGCGTAGCAGATCTGACTTGCCGACATTGCTCATGCCGACGACGGAGCAGCATTCTCCTTCAGTGACACAGTCGAGGACGAAACGGACATCGGCCGGACGGGGATGGACAACAGTCGCCGTTTTGTCTGAGTTCATGACTTCTCTCCGGGGAATTTCTGCCCCGCAAACCTTGACGGATCGACAAATGTGTGGTATTATGACGGTGGCGAAAGCAGAAGACAGTGATTGCCCAGACCGCTCGGCAATCCAGGTGTTGGATCCTCTTGCTCAGGGGATAACAAGGACATTGTATCTGAACACCGCTTCCTAGGCAAACCGGGGGCGGCGTTTTGTATTGACAAGTGGA
>CAZPMV010000282.1:0-4398 GCA_964587335.1 uncultured Anaerolineales bacterium | reverse complement strand
CCGACGTGAGCGAGGGTGAGAAGCTCGTG
The DNA here is from genome assembly GCA_964587335.1 of uncultured Anaerolineales bacterium. Classification (GTDB taxonomy): domain Bacteria; phylum Chloroflexota; class Anaerolineae; order UBA3071; family UBA3071; genus UBA3071. Next base: position 4,369 of record CAZPMV010000282.1, on the reverse strand, counting down.
AAGCGCGTCATCGGCAGACCACTGACGTTGGAGTATGAGGACGAAGAAGAGGGGCAACTGAGTGTCACCATTGACCAGGAGACTCTGGCTGACTGGATGCGATGGCGCATGGACATACAGCCCGACTGGCAGCCGCTCTTCACGGTGACCCTGAACGAGGCTGGTGTGAGAGCCTGGGTGGAAGAGTTGGCGACCGAGCTCTTCCTCCCTGCCCAGGATGCCAGCTTCGACTTCGATCTTGAGAGTAGCACATTGATTCCCGTCGTCCCTAGCGTGTGGGGCCGGGAGCTGGACGTGGAGGAAACCGTCCTGCGCATCCTGGACCAGGCGGTGACCGAGGTACGAACGGTCCCATTGCCGATCATCCCCGTTAAGCCAAACCTGGCCATGGAGAACGCGGCGAAGATGGGTGTAAAGGAACTGCTGATCCAGGCCTCCACCCACTTTGCAGGATCGAGTGCGGCGCGCGTGCACAACATCGCCCAGGCGGCTTCTCGTTTCCACGGCGTTATCATCCCGCCGGGTGGCGTCTTCTCCTTCAACGAGCATCTGGGCGAGGTATCGGCAGAGACGGGCTACGAGGAATCGCTGATCATCTGGGGTGATCGCACGCAGGTGGGCATCGGTGGCGGCGTTTGCCAGGTCTCAACGACGGCCTTCCGCACGGCTCTGTTGGGCGGCTATCCCATCATTGAGCGCTACTCGCACGGCTATGTTGTGAATTGGTACGGCGAACCGGGGATGGACGCCACCGTCTACGCGCCGCGGGTGGACTTCAGGTTCCGCAACGACAGCGACTACTACCTCCTCATCAAGACGGAGACGGACACGCAGGCAGGCACGCTGACCTTCAGCTTCTACGGCACCGAGAGCGGACGCACGGTGGAGATCAGCTCCTCGCCTGTCGAAAACGTTACCGACCCGCCCCCGCCGGTTTACACCGAGGATCCGGACCTGCCCACGGGGACGATCAAGCAGGTAGACTGGGCAGTCAAGGGCATGGATGTCACCGTGCAGCGCATCGTTCGACAAGGGGACGAGGTGCTGTCCGAGGATGCGTTCGTCAGCCTCTATCATCCATGGGCGGCGAAGTATCGTTATGGCCCGGGCACGACCCTGCCACCCGGCGTGGTGCCCGAGGAGGCAGATGTGGAGGGATGATGGGTGCTGGATGTTGGAGATGAGGTAGTCCAACCCCAAACTCCGGATTTGACATAGAACAAGCGTTCGTGGTATAATGCCCTCGGACCAATCAAGCAAGCGGCGGTCAAGGAGCGAGCAGCATCGGACCGCAAAAGGAGGAGCATCGTGCTTCAGAAGCTATCCGAACGCCAGACTAACATTCTGAAGTTCATCCGCAGGTACGTGCTGGAGCACGGCTATCCGCCCACTTTTCGTGAGATCGGCAAGGAGGTGGGGATATCCTCTACCTCGGTCGTCAAATACAACCTGGACAAGTTGCAGTCTCTGGGGCGGCTGTCACGCATGGACGATGTCGCGCGCGGGCTGCGGCTGACAAATGACCCATCGAGTTTGAACCTCGTCGAGGTGCCGTTGCTAGGCTACATCCGGGCCAGCGAACCGCTTCCCTCCTACGACTCGTTCTCCGACGAGATGGTGGAACTGACCACGGATATCGTCAGGGAGCCAGATCTGGTGTACGCCCTGCGCGTGCAAGGCGATTCGATGCGCGACGCATCTGTCCACGATGGCGACCTGGTAGTCCTGCGGCATCAGCAGATCGCCGATCCAGGAGAGATGGTGGCGGCCTGGCTGGGGCCAGAGCAAGGCTTGACACTGAAGCGCTACTATCCAGAGGGCGAGTATGTGCGGCTGCAGCCGGCGAACGAGGCCTACAAGCCCATTATCGTCCTCGCCGAGGATGTGGAAATCCAAGGCAAGGTGGTCGCTGTCATCCGCCAGTTGAGTTGAGGTAGTACGTTCCATTCGCTCTGGGGGCGAGGTGATCTCGCCGCTACGAGAAAGGCATATGAAGGACTAAGCCCCCGTTTCGCAGACGGGGGCCTTTCGCGTGCAGTATCGGCAAGCGAGTGAGGAGCGAAGTCCTAGGATTTGGAGTGCGAGGTGCGCGCCAGCGCTGCTTCGATGTGCTCCGAGAGCGCCTCTACCCGTGCACCCCAGTCGTGCTGTGCAGCCAACCGGAGGAATGCTTCCCTCTGCGCGTCATCGGTCTCCGCCAGAGCGGCCTCGATCTCACGCACGAAGCCAGCAGCATCGTGCGCGATGCGCAGCGGCGGAGCAAAGGCACGGGCGCTGGGAATGTCGGTGGACACCACCGGCTGGCCCGCGGCCAGGTACTCGTACATCTTCAGGGGGTCAATGTGCCACGTCCACTCGTTGATCTTGTAGGGCATCAGACATACCTGACAGGCGGCGACGTAGCGGGGAAGCTGCTCCACAGGCTTGAAGCCCAGGAGATGCACATTGGGCAGATCCAGCCAAGCCAACTGCTCCCGGTGAAAGCGCAACGTAACCGGCCCAATCAGCGCCAGCGACCAATCCGGGCGCGCCCTTGCCACGTCCCTCAGCAGCGCCAGGTCGATCTTCTCGTTGATCACCCCCGCACAGCCAATGATGGGCGGCGACAGAGCGGCGATGTCCTCAGGGGGAGGGGAGGGGTCGGCAAGTGCGGCGCTGAAGGCGGCGACGTTCACGCCGTTGCGCACCAAATGGGTGTGCGCATTGAAGGGCCGTTTCGCTCCCAGCAGCGCTGGCGAGGTGACGATCACCAAGTCGGCCTGGCGCAGCAGCCCCTGCTCCATGGCCACGATAGCCTGCTGCCGCTCCCTGCCTACCTGGTCGGCGAACTCCGCCTCGTAGACAGCGTACTCGTCCACTACGTGGTATAGGAGCAGCCGTTCACCGTAGCGTCCCACCACATCGGCCTGCCACGGGCGGCAGAGCCACAGGATGGGCTGGCGCATACCCAGGCGGGCCATGGCTCGCCGCAGCGAGCGGCGTCTCAGCGCGTCGCTCAACTTCTTGAGTGGCTGGCGGCCGGTGAGGGGTGCCCAACGCGGCGGGCGGTAGACGTAGAGGCCATCCCGCACATGGCGCAGGCGGTGTCCTGAGCTTGCCAGAAGGCGGGTCTGCCGCCGCTCGCTGTGTGGCGTCCAGGCGCCGCCTGCCACAGGCCTCAACAGATTGCGCAGGTAGGGACGAGGTTCGACGAAGAGCACGCGGTTGCGCTGCGCCAGGCGGGACATGATCTGATGGCGATTGTGCCAGATGCCCTCCCAGCGTTCGGGTGCAAAGCAGAGGATATCACGTCCCTCAAGCATCGAGACCTCTCGCTAGACTTCCTCGGTCACCTCGAATGATCTGCCGATACAGCGCCGCGAGTTGCCTGCCGATAGGCGCCCAGTCGAGTCGTTGAGCCGTGGCCCCGGCTGCACTTCGCAGCGCGCCGAGGTCGGCCTGTGGCGCTGCCTGCAACGCCTCCGTCAGCGCATGCGGCCGCTGTGGGTCGTAGAGGATGCCCGCCCCCTGCTCCAACAGTGCCGGAAAAGGGCCGCGCGCCGGGGCGATGACCGGCAAGCCAAAGGAGAGGGCCAAGATCGCCGCCCCCGAGGTCGTCGTCCGGCGATAGGGCAGCACAGCCACGCTGGCTGCCTTCATGAAGTGCTGCATCTGGTCATCGGGCACGTAATCCAAATGCAGACGCACGCGAGGATCGGCAACCGCCAGCGTCCGCAGCCGCTCACCGTATTCCGGCTGCTGCACGCGGCCGGCGATGATCATGATGAGGTCTTCGCCCGTCTGCTCGGCGAAGGCTTGCAGCAACTCCTCCACGCCCTTGTAGGGGCGCACCTGTCCCAGCGAGAGGTAGACGAAAGCATCCGGCGACAGGCCAAGCCGCTCGCGGGCCGCTTCGATTGAGCAGTCGTTGGGATACCAAGCGACATAATTGCCGTGGGGGATGACAACCACGGAGCAGTGGCAGGCAAAGCTGTGTGCTAGCTCGGCTCGCGCCGCGTCGCTGTGCACGTGCACGGCATCGGCCAGCCACAGCACGAACTGGTTCGCCAGCCAGTACAACCACTGCCTTTCCCTCTCGTGCTGCCAGACGTTGTGCACCGTGTAGACGATCCTGATCCCCAGGAGCCGCGCCGCGCCGATAACCAGCAGCAAGTTCAGCCACAGCGACAGGCACACATGCCAGGGCGCGTAGTGGCGATAGAGGAGTTCCAGCCAGTGCAGGTGCAGGATATGGGGACGCTGGGCGCTCAGTAGCCGTCGCCAGGAGAGTCCGCCGCGCCACAGCTCGCAGATCATAGCGGGATCGGCCCGTTGCACGGCCTGATGGAAGAGGACAGGATAGGGGTTCAGATGCGCCGGGGCGGCGATG
>CAZPMV010000281.1:0-4417 GCA_964587335.1 uncultured Anaerolineales bacterium | reverse complement strand
AAGCAATCTTGAACATACACTTCTATGCTCTGCTACACATATCGGGAATTGCTGCCGATGAGGTCAAGCAGAAGCTGGGCCCCAATCCCGATCCGTGGCAATCGGACGCCAGGCCCAGGTGACCGCCCCGCCTGCCGAGGCGCGGGCAGGACGGTAGCTTGTTGGTACGTTGCTGCTGAGCAACTCGCAACGGCAGGGTCTCTGTGGCAAGATCCACGTCCATGGTGAGACCGGCGCTTCGGTGGGCGTGCAGACCGACGGCGGTTCCCCCTTCGTTTCCGGCATGACGGAAGCCGTGGAGCCTCCCAGGGACAAGCAGCAAACGCGAATGAGATAAGGAGAGAGTCTTGACGAAATGGAACGAGATTCCAGCCTGGCATGACATGGACCCCGAGGTTCAACAAGCCGAGTACGAGGGCCAGGCTTTGGCCTGGGAGTACAGGGAGACATGCAAGGTGTGGCTCAGGCACTACACCCGCATGGCTAAGGCGCTTGTGGCAGCCTTCGGCGAGGAAGAGGTCCTGGACATCCTGGAGAAGGTGTGGTGGGACCTGCAATACGAGGGTGGCAAGACCTGGCGTGAGGACTTCGACAGGGACCTTAGGGGAGCACTCAAGGAGACGTTCGTCAGGTGGCACTGTGGCGGACTGAGTCTGACCACAGGCCAGATGGCCGTCGAGCTAAAGGACGACCGCTGGCACCTTCTGCATCTCTATTGCAAGCAGAAGGAGGTTGCCCTGGAGATGGATTCGCGCAAGATCGGCATAAGCCAGTGCATGGGAGACATGGCCGCGGTACGGGGGTGGAGCCCGAACATCGTGATGCGCTTTCCCAACGCGCAGCTCAGGGGCAACTCCTACTGCTATCAGATCCGAGATATCGTCGAGGACGCTGACCCCAGTGAGGATGAGTGGTCCAAGGAGAAGTCGGAGAAGTACGGCTGGCGAAGCATCAAGAAGCTAGAAGATGAGGAGTAGTCGGTGACCGTACAGGATTCAACCTTTCATCTGCTTCCGCCCAAGGAGAACATACTGGCGGGAATCGAGAAGCAGCGTGAGCACGTGACCGATGTGACGACCTATCTGTGCTATCTCATACCTCTTGCCGAGAAGTTCGGGCAGAGGATATACGATGTCGCTGCAACCGCGCTGGCAGAGGGCGGTTTGGACGTGACCGCTTCGCAGCTCAAAGAGTTGGCCAAGGACTTGAGCAGCCCCGTAGGAGAAGAACGCTACAGAGAGGCGAGACTCAGGCACACCGGCTTGTACCTCACAGGCTGCAAAGGTGTGCTCCGCTAGCCAGCCAGGAGGCGGTTCATCCAGTCCCATGATCGCATGGGACCACGAGGGTGAGTGCTGGTCATTCGCATGGACACCGCAAGGTGGTCTGCTTGCCCATCATTCCCCCTCGGTCTTTGTCGGGGAGATGCGCGAAGTGTGGACGACTCACGACGCCTCTCAAGCATGCAAGATCGTCAGCATTGGGCCGAGGGTCGCTGTCTTTCCTGTAGCGGCGACCCAGTTGGGTCGGTAGCTCCCTGTCTGAGTTCATCCTTGCCCATCCGAACAAACACCGGACGGTGCAGCTTGCCGCGGGCTTCAGCAAGCTGAAGCGTCCGTTTTGTCTCCTCTTGTCTCCTCAACCGTAGACTCCGTACTCATCCACCGCTTCGAAGAAGGCGACGATGTTTTCCCAGGGCACCTCTGGCTGCAGCTTGTGTGTGGGTGCGATCAGCAGCCCGCCGCCCTGCCCGACGGTTTCGATGCGTTCCTTCACCAGGGCCCTCATCTCGGCAGGCGTGGCATGGGGGAAGGTAGTTTGGGTTCCCACCGTACCCCAGAAGGCCAGGCGATCTCCATACTCCCTCTTGATCTTGACCGGATCCATGCACTCTGGCTGGATCGGGTTCAGTATCTCCACACCGATCTCTATGAACTCCGGAATGATCGGTTCGATGTAGCCGTCACTATGGTGGAATATGAGAGCGTTGGGGTTGACGGCCTTGACCCGTGAGATCAAGTCGGCGTAGCGCGGCTTGATCCATTTCCGCCACATGGCCGGACTGATGAGCAAACGGTCCTGCATGCCCACATCGTCGCCGGTGAGGACGATGTCCACACCGCACTCCGCCAGGAAGCAGCAGTTGGAGATGCTCAGCTCGCCCACCTTGTCCAGGAGGCAGGCTGCGAATTCCTGGTTGGTTATCAAGTCCATCAGGAAGGTATCCAGCCCTCGCAACCGCCAGGCCATCTCGAAGAAGGTGCCGCCGACGAAGGGGGGCCATCCCACGGCGGCATATCCCTTGGCCTGTACCTGCTGAATGCGCTGGCGGGCTGCTTCGCGCCGGTAAGATGCTGTCACGTCGGGCCATGGATAGCGTTCCAGATCGGCTATGGTTTTGGCGCTGGCGAGCGGATGTACCATCGTTTCGAAATGATGGGTCGATCCTCGCACCCAGGCGATGCCCCATTCGTCGACGCGGGTGCGCTCGGGCGGCAGATCGGCGGGGAGGTATGCAGAGAAATCGTATTCGAGACCGGTTTCTCCGAACTCGACGATGCGCACATCATAGGCGAAGTACTCAGCAGGATCCGAGAGTCCGATGTCCTCCTCGAAGGTGACCACAGGGTTGGCCGACCATACGGACCAGGGCGACCTGGGTGGCGGAGCCACGCCGGTTTTCTTCAGAAAGGTGTCGTAGATGCCCGGGCTGAAGTCGGCGAACTTCGGTACCCGGTCAGGTATCTCTCGTCTCAAGGCGGTGATCACTCGTTGGCGGGGTGTATACAAAGGTCTTCCTCCTGGGCACAGATGTGGTGAGATGATTGACATAAGCGGCGGGCTGTGCTGGGATGTGCTAGGCTTGCAGTCCCAGCAGCGCGGCTGCTGTTTCGCCCAGCACCTGATGTTGGATGTCCGGACTGATCTGCAAGTCATCCATGCAGCGTCGGTAGTCGCGCAGTACGTCTTCGACCTCATGCCAGGGCACGTCGCTGCCGAAAAGGATCTTCTGCCAGGCATGTCGACCCAGAGGGTCACGATAGCGAGTGTCGGGTCGCCACCACAGCAGGCGGCCAAGCTCTTCTGGCGACTTCTTCTTGAGCGTGGATCCCGTGAGGTCGAAATAGAGATTGGGATTCCAGCGGCAGGCCATGGCTGCCTCGGCGTGCCAGGGGTTGCCCAGGTGAGCGCCGACGATGGTCAGGCTGGGAAAGACCCGGGCGATGGTGTCTAGCTGGATTGGCCTCATGTAGTCATTGCGGATAGTGTAGCCAGGACGCAGTGTGTCGTCGCGGGCCACGATCCCCAGGTGGAAAAGGCACACCATCCCCAAAGCGGCCGCCCGTTCGTAGATCGGGAACAGCCTTTCGTCGTCATACGGGAAGCGAGGATAGATCAGCTTCAGCCCGCGAAAGCCTTGCTCACAAGCCGTGTCCACCTGGCAGACGTCATCGTGGCCCAGGTCGACGTAAGCGAATCCGATGAAGAGATCGGGATATCGGCCGCACGCGGCGGCCACAGCCTTGTTGCCCCGAGCGGGACCGTGGTAGTCCGGCAAGGCCAGGAGGCAGACTTTGCCAATGTCCAACCTCTCACACTCCCCGGCCAACCGGTCGGCGTAGTCGGGCTCTGTCCCCATGTGGTGATGGAAGTCAATGATCATCATACCTCCTCGACATACACGTGATTGAACCAGGCGGTCCTCGTGGAACCGGACCTGGCGGAGAGAAAGCAGTATTCCGGCATCGAACCCTCCCTTGATTGAACCACTCGTCTACGAGTGCTGGTCACTTGATCGCCTGCATGCCTGCATCACCAACAGTCCATCCCGGCGTTCCACCACCATGGCGAAGTCAAAGAGGTCGGCCGCTACGCAGCATTCCAGATCAGCCCGCAGATACGCAGGCGCCGCCGGATCGGTCAGACAGCGACCGGCCTGTGACTCGTAGACACGCTTGATGTACGGTGCCACGTCCGGCGCTTCGCCGCGAAGCAGGGCCGCCACATACTCGGCACACGCCATATCCTCTTCTCCATCCCAATCCGGCGAGATGCCGGTGATGACAAACGTGATAGTTGGCGGTGACAGTCGGTGAAGATAACGTACTGTCGCGCTAGCACAGGTGAAGCTGCTAGCGAGGAGCGGTTCAGCTCTTGTGCTGCGCACGACACCTTGGGTGCCTGCACTCGTGCGCTGGATCAGATGCTGGCCGGCGAGATCCCTGCCGATGAGCGCCGAGGGGGAGTTGCCGAAGTCAAACCCTTTCACGGGCAGACCATTGACCTCGCCCATGATCAACGCGCTGGGATCGCGCTCCCGCAGCGCCAGGGCTTCCTCAACGGTGCTGACGAGCACGATCTCGCTCGCCCCTGCCGCGAACGCGTACGATGCCGTCGTGAAGGCGCGGATCACGTC
>CAZPMV010000280.1:0-4426 GCA_964587335.1 uncultured Anaerolineales bacterium | reverse complement strand
ACTTCGGCAGTGCAACTGCCTCAGAACGGCTTGTCTGAACCGTATGGGGCTTGGGAACACCTGAGTACCAACAAGAACAGAGAAGACCCCTGGATGGCAAGATGCCATCCAGGGGTCTTGCTATTCGCTCCTCGCTTCCTGTAGGAGACTATGCGACAGGCGACGCGGGAGCGCCAGCGGCGGGCTGTATGGATTCCTCAACAGGGCGGAAGCACACGGCTTCCTACCAGCGGGGCTGTCAACCCGAGGGCGCGCAGGCGGCCCCTGAACTCGCCGAGCTTGACGAGCCGGTGTTGACACCACTGAAGCCAAAAAGAGAGACTGCCTTGCGGGTATCCGTGCCGCCGCATTCGGGGCATTTCAACTCCGGATCATCGCCGAAGCGCACCAGCTCCTCGAAGACGTGACCGCAATCCTCACAACGAAACTCGTAGATAGGCATTGGAATTACACTCCTTCCCACAAGATGAGTACCGAACTGGGTAGGCCGAAGACTAAAAGTGCTCTTCAGGTCCCCTCACTTTCCCGCAACGCGTCGAAAAAGGACACGTACGGCTTGATGTCCAGCAGTGGCGTGCCGTCCAAGGCGTCCAGTCCGGTGACGTGTAGCACGTTCCCCTCTCTGTCCTCAATGTACGCCACGGTCACGCCAATCCGGTTGGGGCGGCGCGGGCTGCGGAGAGTGAAAACACCCTGCTTCGGCCGGCTGATGTCGCCTCGGGGATGCTGCCGGAGGGCATACCCTTCCGACCGGTGGAAGTAGAACAGGACGACGATCCGATCACCTGCCGCCAGTCCTTCCAGCCCGGCAGTGAATTCAGGCCGCACCACCAGTCGCGAATGATGCTGTCGCATCTCCTCCACCGAAGAGGACTCGGAGAAATCGCTCTCCACGCGACCAATAGGCGCTAGAACGATGGTGTCCGTCCCTCTCATCCACTCGTCCCCTCAGCCAGCGACTCCAGCAAGGCCCGCAACTTCTTCCCATCGGGCAATCCGGTGCTGTGCGCCACTGGCTTTCCCTGTCCATCGAACACCACAAAGGTGGGCACCGCCCGGACGCCATAGCGAGCGGCTGCCGCCCGCCCGGCCTCACTGGAGATGCTCAACCGCAGCACCTGCGCCCGCTCTGCCAAATCTCGTTCCAACCTGTCCACGACAGGCTTAGCCGCCAGGCAACCGCTTCAACCATTGGAGAAGAACTCCAGCAGCGTCGGCCGCCCGGCAACCAGTTGCTCATCCAGAGCGGCAAGCGAGGCCAGGTCGCTCTCGGGGGTGCGCAGGAACAGATACGCCCCCCCTATGATAGCAACAATGAGGATGAGCAACAGATTTTTCCGCAACAGACGGCGTAGTTGGCTTGACATGGCTGTCTCTTCGGAAGCGGCGTCGGCTACCACCTTGGACCTGGACTATTGCATGTTGTCCGCTGCCAACAGATTGTCCACCTTCTCTTTGAGGAAATCCGCGGGCTTGAAGCCCACAACGGTATCCACGACTCCCCCGTCCTTGATGAAGAGGAGGGTGGGAATACCTTGCACGCCGTAGCGACCAGCGTACCGCTGATCATTGTCGACGTTCACCTTGGCCACGATCAACTGACCAGCGTATTCCTCGGCCAGCTTGTCGAGCACTGGAGCCGCCATGACGCAGGGGGCGCACCAGGGAGCCCAGAAATCCACTAACACCGGCAACGGCGACTCAAGCACCGCCTTCTCAAAGTTCCCATCGCTGACATGGATGGGCTGGTTAGTACGTGTCTCGTTCATATCTACACTCCTGTTCACAGTTGTTTTCGATCCGCCAGCGTACCCGCTGCGGTTATGTAGCCACTGGGCACCCGCCAGACGGGCCAGGCTTCACCCCTCGTGGATGAGTTGATAGCTGTACGTGACCTCGGCCACGCCGGCAATGGTACTGCCTACCGAACAGTACTTCTCGTGGGAAAGCTCCATGGCCCGGGCCACACCCTTCTCCGTCAGCCCTTCGCCCTTCAGAGTGCACTCGACGTGGATCTTTCGGAAGGGCCGAGGCCAGCTTGCAGCATCCTGCTCGCCGGTGATGCGCATCTCGAAACCGGTCACCTGCTTCCGCTGCTTGGTGAGAATACTGATGACATCCACCCCCGAGCAGCCGCCCAGGGCCAACAACAGCATGTCGGAGGGCTTCACGCCCGTGCCGTTCTCCGCGTCCTGCGCCGACAGGACTACCGAATGGTTGGTGCTGTCGGTACCTAAGAACTGCTTTTCCCCTGTCCACTTCACACTGACCTCGGACTTGGCAGCCATTATGATTACCCCATGCATAATGTCGAGAATTCTCTGATCCACACGGAATCAGCACTCGCGATCTATCCCTCAACCGCCGCCCCCCTTGCGGGCAAGCAACAGCCAAAGAAAGAAAACAACAACGAAGATCACAACCGTGCCCAGGTTCTCCACCCTCGCAACCCTCACCCTTTCCTGCTGACACCGGCAACGATGGCGTGTCAGGCGATCTTCGCCAGCACACCTACCAGATCATCTACCAGTTCGGTCAGCGACTGCTCGCCCGGCTGGGTCAGGCACTGCGTGGCGTAGGATCGCACCAGAACCAAGCTGGCCTGATTGGCGGCAGACCGAATGGCCGCCAATTGCTGAAGGACAGCCCTGCAATCCCGGCCCTCATCAATCATCCGCTGCACGCCCCGCGCCTGCCCCTCGATGCGCCGCAGGCGATGCTGCAAGTCTATTCTCACTTCCGAGGATGCGATTTGAGCCATGCCGCCCCTCCATTTGTCAACACTGTCCCAAATGTTCAGCGCTAGCATACCATACTGGGGTATAGTATATACACAACCGCCAACTTGTCAAATCCGAGAAGGCAGTTGCGCGGCATGACACAGGAACCTTGCAGAGGCTGTGGCAACTTGAGTCTCTGTGCAGACCTTCGAGCCATACTGTAGATTCCGCTGCCAAACTACGATAGTCTGCGAGTGGCGATTTGACAAGGGCTGGTTCTTGCGTATACTATGCACCAGTATGCATATACGGCGTGTCGCATATAGCAGAGTGAGCTGCGCTGGGCGCGGCTTCTCTCAAGCCTGCAAGTACGTAGCAGGCCGCATGTACCACCGAAGCGGAGGTAGGGGTTCGATGAATGCCTTGGAGTACGTCACCATATTGTTGCAGACGGGCCTGAGCAGCCTGACGGCATATCTGGCCGCCCACGTGCTGCTGTGCCTGCTGCCAGCCTTCTTCATCGCCGGAGCGCTGTCCGCTCTCGTCCCCAAGGAAGCCATCACCAAGTACCTGGGCCGAGACGCCCCCAAGTGGATTTCCTACCCGGCGTCGGCGTTGGGTGGATTTGTGCTGGCGGTCTGTTCCTGTACCATCATGCCGCTCTTTGCCAGCATCCACAGAAAGGGCGCTGGGCTGGGTCCGGCTATCACCTTCCTCTTCGTCGGGCCGGCGGTCAACATCCTGGCCATCTCCTTCACCGGTGTGCAGATCGGCATGGATATCGCCCTGGCCCGTATCGTGCTCTCCATCGTCTTCGGCATCGGCATCGGCCTCCTGATGGCTTGGTTCTTCCGTCAAGACGACGAAGCTCATAATGCGGCCACCAACGGTGGAGGCGCCTTCGCCCGGGAGGACAAGGTGCCTGGCCGCACGTGGGTCTTCTTCGCCTTGCTGCTGGGCGTGCTGATCGCCGGGACGTTGCAGGTGGGGGTGCTGACTCGCAGCTACGCCACGTTCACGCTCCCTGGCTCGTGGGCCGGTTCTTTCCAGGCCTGGCTCGACAGCGTCGTGCCGCCGAACCCTGCCCTGGGCATCGAGGGTGTGAGTGTCCACGGAGTGCTGCTGATCGGCCTACTGATCCTGATAGCCGTCACCGCCTGGCTGGGGTTGAACAAGGTCGATGAGGGATTCAATGGCTGGACCTACGTGGCCCTCGGGCTGGTCACGCTGACACTGGTGGTGGCTTCGTTCAAGGTCGTGGCCATCGCCGGTAGCCCTTCGATAGGCTCAAGACAGGGCCTAAGCGTTGGTGTCACGGGCAAGCTGATTGCGGAGATCACGCTCATCGCTGCCGTGTGGTGGATGGCTGCCAGGCGCTTTGAGGCATACGATATCCAGGAGTGGCTGTGGGAGATGTGGCGCTTTGTCAAACAGATCATACCGCTGCTCGTGGTGGGCGTTTTCCTGGCCGGAATGGCGCGGGCGCTCATTCCCGCAACCTGGATCGAGACCCTCGCCGGACGCAATACGGTGTGGGCCAACCTGGCCGGCGTGCTGTTCGGCGTCTTTATGTACTTCCCCACGCTGGTGGAGGTGCCCATTGCCCAGACTTTCCTTTCACTGGGCATGCACCGTGGGCCGCTGCTGGCCTATCTGCTGGCCGACCCTGAATTGAGTGTGCAGTCTATCCTCATCACCAACTCGGT
>CAZPMV010000279.1:1904-4428 GCA_964587335.1 uncultured Anaerolineales bacterium | reverse complement strand
CCCTCTCAACTGAACCGTATTGAGTGCAACTCCCTCTCAACTGAACCGTATTGAGTGCAACTCCCTCTCAACTGAACCGTATTGAGAAGCATTGGTGTCAACTCAAGCCAATCACCGGGTGGCAGGCCAATCGTATTGGCCGTCTGTGGACGCCCTCTGAGCCTACAACGCCCAATGCGATTGGGCTTCTACCCTTAAGTCGAGACAGATGTATTGAGAGGGGTCGAAGGGAATTGCCTCCCCCCTTCCTGGCCCAGACCAGATCGTAGGAGCGTTGCCATCTCTCCATCCGCACCTCTTCCAGCGACAGGCTATGCAAGATGGCCCGCAGCCGGCTGGCATCGTAAGTCCGCCCAGGGAGCAGCTTCGCTTCCCACCCCACCCGGTTGGAAAAAAGCAGCACCCCACCCAGCCGCAGGACCCTGGCCATCTCCTGCAAAGCCTTCTCCGGCCTGGGAAAGAGTTCCAGACCCTCCAGACAGGATACGGCGTCAAATGTGTGGTCGGCAAAGGACAGGGACAGTGCATCCTGGCGGGTGAGGCTGATGACATCCCGGAATTCCCTTGTCCTCTGCTTTGCCTGGCTAAGCATATTGGCAGAGAGGTCCAGCCCGATAATGTGGCCGCCGAAGAAGGGCCAGTCGGCCAGCAGCAGCGGCACCCGGCCTGTACCTGTGGCTACGTCCAGCACCAGAGAATGGGCCACGTCTGAGAGAGTTCTTGCCAGTGGCAAAGCCACCCACCGACGGTCGTGGCGAGCGGACCGTGCCTTCACCGTATCGTAGACTCCAGCCGCTCGATCGTAGAGAAAAACTACCGCCCTGCTGCCCAGATACGATCCCTCGGCCACGATCAGGAGCCACAGGAGGGCAAGCAGGATCAAGGTGAGTACAGCCGCCATGGGCAGCCAATACACAAGTCCTAGATTCACGCTGGATAATAGAGCCCGTCATCCTCCAGGCGGATTTTTCGCACTTGTACCAGCTCCCGTAATGTCTTCTTGGCGTCCCCTTTCGATAGGCCAAAGAGGGCCTCCACGTGGGCGGCCTTGACGCCAGGGAAGTGGGTGATGTGGGTCGTTATCTGATCGGTCACGGAGGCCGGTTGTTCCGAGCGGGGCAGCGAGATCGGGGCCACCTGCCTCCCCTGGATGATGGCTGCCGCAGTCGGGGCGGCCGCGCCCACCGAGGTCACGAACCGACGCCCTGTCCCGGCCCCCGGCCTGACCGTTATCACCCCCTTGCCTTTGCAGGTGGTGCAGGTCATGCGGCGGCCCAGCACCTTGCCCGTGCCGCCGCAGGCGGTGCAGGCGACGTAGGGGGCGACGACGCGGTTGTACCCCTTGCCTCCGCAGACGGCGCATTTCGAAGTAGGGCCCGGACAGCCGAAGGGGTCCACGCCGCGCCCGTAGCAATAGGCGCACTTCAGGTCCGCCATATTCCCTGGAGCCTTGGCTGGCGCAGCGGCGGGCCGAAGCGGCTCCTGGCGAGGGGCATCCGGCCATCTCCAGGAACCCCGAGATCCCCCGGCCTCCTGAGTCACCTCGGCTTCCTCATCTGCCGGCTTCAGGTCTTCCAGGGTGATGCTCCCCCGGTTCAATAGCTCCTCTATGCCCTTGGCCGTGATCTTGCACAGCCCCCGCATGGTCATGTCAATGTAGTCGGCCTCCCCCAGGCCCTGGCAGATGGTCTTGGTGTACTCGGTGCTCATGTGCATCGCCTGGGCCACTGTGCTGTAGCCGACCTGTCCTCCAGAGCGCTGGATGATCTCCAGGGCCTGCAATTCCCGGTTGCTTACTGGCATCTACTTTGCTCCCTTCTCAAGACTTTACCTCATCGTTTCTCCCTCAACCACCTTCCCCGTGCACTGATTCCCGCAGGGGCACCACTCCTTTGCCACGGCAGCGACGGCAGGTCATCCACTGTCCGGCGATGCGCCCAGTCCCCCGGCAGACCGGGCACCTGGCGTAGGGCGCTCTAATATACACCCACCCCCGGCCGTTGCACACGCCACAGTTGGCTCCCGAAGGTGGGTGGCCAAAGGGGTAGATGCCCCATCCGTCGCAGAAGCCGCAGCGCGCCGCCACTATCTCTCCCTGCCGGGGGGCGCGGCTCAGGTGCTCATCGTTCCGCTCCTTTTCGCTCACCATCCCCGCCTCCTGGCCTCACTTCCAGCCACAGAGATAGCAGCCCCTCTTGATCAGCTCGCTCTTCAACACCAGGCGGCCGCACTGGGGGCATTTCATCTTCAGAACCCGCGGTTCCTGCCGGATCTCTTTCCCGGGCGTCCAGCCGCAGAGATGGCAATGCCCCCTCTTCCTGACTTCGCTCTTCAGTACGAAGCCGCCGCAGTTGAGGCAGCGCACATACCTGGGGTCCTGCCTCATCTCATGTTCTTCTTTTGCTGCCTCTGCGACCTTATCCATCAAGATCCAGAAGGGTTCCATGAAGAGGGGCATGTTCGTCACTCCATTTCGGATTTCGGATTATCCATTCCGCGATCCGCAATCTGCAATCCGCAATCG
>CAZPMV010000279.1:0-1804 GCA_964587335.1 uncultured Anaerolineales bacterium | reverse complement strand
TCTGCAATCCGCAATCGTCAAACAGCCTCCACGGCCAGGGCTTCGGCGCGGGCGCTCACCCAGCCGCACCAGGGACAGCCCACGTTGAGCAGCTCTTCGACTACCACCCGCTTGCTGCACTGGGGACAGGTCTCGCGTGGGATCTGGGCTTCCCTCCAGGCTGCCGTTTCGATGTTCGTCCCCGAGGGAAACTCCAGGCCATATCTGGCCGCCGTTTCGAAGGAGGCCAGGGCAGCGCGGATCTTGATGCCCAGCAGCTCCACGCCGACCACGGAGACGGTGATGTCGGCGTTGATCACCAACCCCTTGTCCAGGATGGCGTCTATCACGTCTACCAGGGTGCCGCTGCGTTCCCTGGTCGGTTCAATGTATTGGGCCAATTCGCGCTCGTCTCCTTCCGCCGATGGCCGATGGCTGATGGCCTGCCATCTGCTATCTGCTATCTGCTATACGCCGTCTCAGAACTCCTCGGCCGCCTCCAGCTTGGCCCGGCGCTCCTCCTCAGCCCGCTCCTCGGCGTGGATCTTGTCCATTATCTCCTGCACCCGCGCCTGCCGCGCATCTTTGACGTCCTTGTACCGCTGGGGCGTGTAGAGTTGCTCCAGGAGCCAGTAGAGGTGCTTCGCCCGATAGGCTTCCCCCTTGCTCTCGAAGAGATAGGCCACATCCAGCATCCTCTCCCGGGCCTCCTCTTCCTCCGGGGTGCCATGGTATTGGTCAATGACCTGCCGGTAGCCGTCAATGGCTTCGCTGTAGTGCCCTTTCTCCCTGGCCTCTTGGCAGAGCCTCAGCAGCCCCTTTCTGCGAGCGGCTTCGATCTGCTCCAGGACCGTTTCTCTGGTTGTTTCCTGTTGAGCCATTCTGGTGTCCTCCTTCATGATTATGTGGTTGAAACGTATTGCGTGTTGCGTGCCATCACGTATCACGCATCACGCATACAGCATCTCCCCAAACTCGACCAGGTCTTCGATGCCCCTGACGTGGTGCGGGAGCTGAGGCGTCTGGGCCAGGCGCAGGTCAGGATGCTCGACCATCAATTGCTCGATGGTTTCCTTCTCCTGCCGCCGCCTGGCGGCGCAGAAGCGACAATCGTTATTCTGAGTGACCTTGTTGATCAGCATCTGGCGGCAGGTGATATTGAGTCTGCCCAGGCAGCGCAGCAGCCGTTCGCTCTCGGCCACGGCCATGGCCTCGGGGATGGTGACGGCGATGAACTCGGTCTGCGCGCCGTCCACCAGTTGTTGGCGGAGCTTGCGCACCTGTCGCGAGTACTTGACCACCAACTCGGCCAGCTTTCCCAGCCGCACCGTGCTCCTGTACTTCAGCAGCATCCGGGCCGCGGCCTTGAGCCAGTTCTGTGCCAGTTCAGGCGTCTCCAGGAAGCGGATCAGGTGGCCGGTGGGCGCAGTGTCCAGGATGAAAGCGTCGAACTCTCGCTCCTCCGCCAGGTCCATGATCCCCAGCAAGGCCATCAGTTCGTCCAGTCCCGGCGGGATGAGATCCAGCATCTGGCTGGACACCTCCTCCCGAAAGCCCCCTGCCTGCCGCCCTTGCTCCCCGCCCGAGCGGCACTCCCGCCTGAAATCCTCCAACAACTGGACGGCATCTATCTCGTAGGCGTAGAGGTTATCGTAGGGTTCGATGAGGGTAACCTGCGCCCCCACCGGCCGGTCGAAGCTGTCGCCCACCGAGTGGGCCGGATCGGTGGAAAAGACCAGTATCCTTTGGTCAGGATGCCGATGGGCCAGATAGAGGGCCGTGGCCGCAGCGGTGGTGGTCTTGCCCACGCCCCCCTTGCCCCCGA
>CAZPMV010000278.1:0-4444 GCA_964587335.1 uncultured Anaerolineales bacterium | reverse complement strand
CATCTGGAAATCCTTGTTCCGCCTTGCCTGTCTCCTGAATTGTCAGTACATCGTGTCCCAATCGTCTGAGTTCCTCAACAACCGGTAAAGGGGAATTCTCGTTTGAGTATAGGCGAGCCATGTTTATGCCGTCTCATTCTCAATGATTTGTTGCTCGATTTCGCGCCGATGTGAGCGGTAATAGGCCCAAGCGTTGGTCAAGTCCTCTGCACGCAAAGTTGGATAACTTCGGAGCAAGTCTGCTTCGCTGGCTCCGAGTTTCCTGAATTGTACTAATACCCATACTGGAATACGGGTGCGTACAATGCGTGGTTCACCACCACATACTCCGGGTGTACTCTCGATTCCAGGAAAGGCATTGCCAAGATCACGAACAATCCACTGAAGCAATTGCGCTTTCTCTGCACGTGTCATTGCAGAGAGCAATTCCTCTACTGTTTGCATTGTCGTCATGTATCACCGATTCGAATCGAATTTGAACATAACCGGACGCAGACAGACGGTCGGGCAACTCAGCGGGATGATCTGCTAGAAGCTTGACCAAGTGGCGCAAGCGATGTACTCCACCCACAGTATACCACAACTCCGTCGGTGAAACAAACCTCGTCCAGGTGCAACGCACTTGCCAAGTGCGTTGCACCTGGTTGCATCTGGGTGACTTCGCGAAAGCGGCCGGTCGTTCTTGACAGAGCGTCGAATTCGTGGTAATATCAGACCGACCGGTCGGTATCTATAGCCCACGGAGAGAGAGAGATGGCTGTACAACGACGAGGAGAGGAAACCCGGGAGCGCATCCTGGAGGCCGCGCTGGAGTGTTTCGCCCGCGATGGCTATGACGCCAGCGGCGTGGCGGAGATCTGCCGCCGCGCCGGCGTGACCAAGGGCGGTTTTTACTATCACTTCCCCAGCAAGCAGGCCCTTTTCCTGGAACTGCTGGAACGCTGGCTGGCGGTGCTAGACGTGCAACTGGAAGCGGCCCGCGACGAGGCGGTGACTGTCCCTGAAGCGCTTGTGCGCATGGTCGGAACGGCAGGGCATGTCTTCGAGGCGGCCAGCGGGCAACTCACTATGTTCCTGGAGTTCTGGAACAGGGCGGCACGCGACCCGGCGATCTGGCAGGCGACCATCGCCCCCTACCGGCGCTATCGGGCCTTCTTCGCTGGCATGATCGAGGCCGGCATCGCTGAGGGGTCGCTGCGCCCCGTTGACCCTGAGATGGTGGCCCATCTCGTCGTCTCTCTGGCCGTGGGCCTGGTGCTGCAGGGGCTGCTCGATCCCCGCGGAGCCGACTGGGGAAAGGTAGCACAGGAGAGCATAAGCATGCTATTGCAGAATCTGGAAAGGGAGCAGTAAAAACGAAATGAATGTGTTGCTAACAGGTGCTTTCGGAAATATCGGAAGAAGCGCGGTGGAGGAACTGGTCAAGCAAGGCCACACCGTGCGTTGTTTTGACCTCAAGACGCGGGCCAACGAGAGGGCGGCCCGCAGATACAGAGGTCAGGTCGAGGTAATGTGGGGCGATTTGCGTCGCCCGGAAGACGTTGCCGCTGCGGTGCGCGACCAGGAGGTCGTGGTGCACCTGGCGTTTATCATCCCCAAACTGTCGGCGACTGGGGTTGAGTGTGAAAGCCGTCCCGACTGGGCCAGGGAGATCAATGTGGGAGGGACGCGCAATCTCCTCCGGGCGATGAAAGGTCTTCCCAGGCCACCCAGGATCATCTTCACCTCATCCTGTCACGTCTACGGCAGGACGCAGGATCAGCCGCCGCCCCGGACGGTTGCGGACCCCGTCCAACCCGTTGAGCACTACACCCGTCACAAGATCGCCTGCGAGCGGATGGTCAGGGATTCTGGCCTGGAGTGGGCCATCTTCAGATTGGCAGCCACGCTGCCCTTGGCGATGAAGTTGGACTCAGCGATGTTCGACGTGCCCCTGGACAACCGCATGGAGTTCGTGCACACGCGGGACGTGGGGCTGGCCATCGCCAACGGTATCAGCAGCGAGGAGATATGGGGAAAGATCCTGTTGATCGGAGGTGGCCCCCGCTGCCAGCACACCTATCGTGAGATTGCCGGGCAGGTACTGGAGGGGCTGGGTGTAGGCACGCTGCCGGAGGAGGCCTACGGTTCGATGCCTTTCTGTGTGGATTGGCTGGACACCGCCGAGAGCCAAAGGCTTCTCGACTATCAGCGACGTGATCTGGGCGACTACGTTCAGGAGATGCTCGCCCTGATGGGCTACCGGCGGCATCTGATACGGCTGTTTCGCCCCCTGGTGCGTCATTGGCTGCTGGGGAAATCCTCTTACCTGAAGGAGGCGAAAAGGGCTAGGGCGGACTGGCGAGGGAAAGTGGCGATCATCTCCGGCGCATCAGCCGGCATAGGCGCGGCAACGGCCCAGAAACTGGCTCAGGAGGGGCTCAAGGTCGTGCTGGTGGCCAGGCGAAAGGATCGTCTGGAGGATCTGGCGGTTCGGATACGGAAGGCTGGCGGAGAGGCGCTGGTGATCGCCGCCGATCTCACAGAGGAACAGGATCGCTTGCGCGTCGTCGAGGAAGTCCGCACTGTCTATGGCACAGCAGATGTGCTCATCAATGGCGCTGGCATTGGCTGGTACGGATTTGGCGCTGAGATGCCGTGGACGCTCGCCCTGCAGATGATGCGGATCAATATGGCCGCCGTGGTTCATCTGACGCTGCTGTTTCTGCAGGACGTGAAAGAGCGCAACAGTGGTCACATCATCAATGTTGGATCCATTGCCGGCAGTTTGCCGAGCCAGGGCGTCGCAGTCTACAGTGCGACCAAGTCTTTCATGGATACCTTCACCACGTCTCTCTACCGCGAGTTGCGAGGCAGCAATGTTCATGTGAGTGTGGTCAAGCCGGGTCCAGTGTCAACGGAGTTCTACGATGTCGCTTGCAGCCTGTCTGCTGGCCTGCGCCTGCCCGCCGAGAAGTACGCTGTGAAGCCGGAAGCAGTAGCCAACCGGATCTGGACCTTGCTCAGAAAACCCGTCAGGATCGCTTACGTGCCCCGCTTGCTTGGGCTCGTTCCCTGGGTTGAGTTGTATCTCGGCTGGCTCATGGACCTGTTGGGGCCGCTACTGCTTCGACGACAGTTGAAGCCCGCCCGTGGCTCCGTTGAGGTCTAGAACTGTTCAAGCATTGGGTTGCGAATCTGCGGAGGAGGGTGGGGCTGTTCGACAAACCCTGAATCCGTTGTCATAGTTGTCAAACACAGCCATGCAGGGTATAATGGCCTCGCAGTCAAAGTGATGCGGGGCCATTCCCATGCGTGTGGTTTTGATCTCCAAAGCGTGTATCGTCGGCATCTACCAGCGCAAGCTGGAAGAGTTGGCGCGCTTGCCAGACATGGAACTGACCGTCATCGTTCCGCCCTCCTGGCGGGATAGCCGCGGCGTCACCCGCCTGGAGCGGGTGCACACCGAGGGCTACGAGCTGCTGGTCACCCCCATGGCCCTCAGCGGTCACTTTCACCTGCATTTCTACCCTCGCCTGGGCCGGTTGCTGCGCCGTCTGCGCCCTGACCTCCTGCACATAGACGAAGAGCCATACAACCTGGCCACCTGGCAGGCGATGCGTTTCGCTCACGGCCGGGGCGTTCCTGCCTGCTTTTTCACCTGGCAGAACCTCTACCGCACCTATCCGCCTCCTTTTCGCTGGTTCGAGCTGCACAACTTCCGCCACGCCGCCCACGCCATCGCTGGCAACCACGAGGCAGCGTCCGTGCTGCGAGCCAAGGGATACACGGGTGCGGTGAGCGTCATCCCGCAGTTTGGGGTTGATCCTGGCATCTTCTCGCCCTGCGGACAGGTATTGGAGATCAGAGATCAGGTATTGGAGGTCAGAGATCAGGTATTAGAGACTAGAGATCAGGGATTGGTTATCGGCTACGCTGGTGGGCTGGTGGCTGAAAAGGGCGTTGACCTGTTGCTGCAAGCTGTTTCGGAACTGGGTATTGGCGATTGGGTATTGGTCATTGCCGGCGAGGGTTCTGAGAAGGCGCGCCTGCAAGTGCTGGCTGCGGAGCTGGGCATCGCCGGGCGGGTGTCTTTCCTTGGACGGTTTCCTTCCACGCAGATGGTGGATTTCTACCGTTCGCTGGACGTGCTCGTCGTTCCCTCCCGCACGCGGCCCAACTGGAAGGAGCAGTTCGGGCGGGTGTTGGTGGAGGCGATGGCCTGCGGTGTGGTCGTGGTCGGCTCCGACAGCGGCGAGATCCCGCAGGTCGTGGGCGAGGCGGGGCTGATCTTTCCTGAAGGGGACGTGGCCGCGCTGCGGGAGCGGCTGGCGCGGCTCTCGGGCGATGTCGAATTGCGGGCCGAACTGGCACAGCGCGGCCGGCAGCGGGTGCTGGCGAACTACACCCAGGCGCAGGTGGCCGCGGCCACGTTCCAGGTGTATCAGGAGATGCTGACTTAGGG
>CAZPMV010000277.1:0-4446 GCA_964587335.1 uncultured Anaerolineales bacterium | reverse complement strand
CTCTGTGCCTCTGTGGCAAGTCTGGCAGTTTCTTCGGTAGAGTCACAGATGGCAAGAAACAGGCGGGGTACACACAAATGCACAGGCTAAGCTGGCGAGGGAAATTGATGGGGCTCACTACTCTGATCCTGGTCACGTTACTGCTGTTCCAGTTGCTCTACGTCATCCCATACACCCGGAACCGGGAGGTGGAAATGACACAGGCCCACCAGGAAGAGATCGCCCGCAGCATTGCCCGGGAGCTGAACATCGATGTAGCCAGAATCGAGAACGGGCTGGTGAGGATGGCCGAGCGGGTGGAGTTTCGCGATATGGACATTGCCGCGCAGCAAAGCACCATGGTTCAGCATGAAGAGATATCATTGCTCCTCTCGTCCCTCCTTGTGATGGACGCCGAAGGCTGGTTTGTTTCCGGCACTGTGGATGATTTACCTGCTTACACCACCAAGAGCTATGCTGATGGGCCCTACTTCGCCGTTCCTTTTGAGCGAGGCCAGGTCTATTTTGCCCTGCCCCGGTTCTATCCCGATCTTGGGCTCGTGGGCGCTTCTGTCAGTGTACCCATCGAGTCGGATACAGGAGAGAGAGTAGGCGTGCTGATCGGCGGAATGATACTGAACGAGATGATTGAGCGTGTGGAATACTACCCGCTTGAGGAGGGGACAGTCACCTACCTGGTAGACAGGGAAGGCACGCTGGTTGCTCATTCCGGGATAGACCTGTTCGCTCAGGAAGAGGGTCCACTGTCGCTTGATTACAGCGATCGCCCGTTGCTGCGAGCCATCATGGCCGGAGAGATGGGTGGGTCTGAAGAATATGATCACGAGGGCGCGTTTTACTTTGGCACCTATGCTATCCTGGAGTCTAATGGCTGGGGAGTGGTGGCGGAAGCCCCGATGAGCGTGATCCTGGCTGAACCTAACCTGCTGGCCGGGCGGTTGCTGGCAGCCAACATGGCGCTCTTTGTCATTGCCTCGGCTGTTGCGCTGGTCTTCACCCCGCAGATAACGGCCGAGCAGAGGCAAGCGGAGGAGGCGCTGCGCCGGGAGCGTGACTTGGCCGAGAGTCTGATCGACACAGCGCAGGCTATAGTGCTGGTGCTGGATACGGAGAGTCGGATCGTTCGTTTCAATCCTTACATGGAAGAACTCTCAGGATACCGGCTGGCAGAGGTTCAAGGCAAAGACTGGTTCAGTACCTTCTTGCCTGTGCGAGATCATGCCGGGATTGGAGAGCTTCTCCAGGAGGCCGCAGATGATATCCAGACGCGGGGCAATGTCAATCCCATCTTGACGAAAGACGGGCATGAGCGTGAAATCGAGTGGAATGACAAGACGCTCAAAGATGCCGACGGCAATACTGTGGGACTGCTTGCCATTGGGCAGGACATCACCGAGCGAAAGCGGGCGGAGCGCGAACTCGAAGAGCGTCGGCTGTACCTGGAGGGGGTGCTGGGAGCTGCCCCTGACGCGATCGTTACCCTGGATGCCCACCATCGGATCGTGGAATGGAATCGAGGCGCAGAGAGGTTGTTCGGATACTCACAGGAGGAGGTGATGGGCCAGGACATTGACGATCTGATCAGCAGATCCGATGCCTTCGAGGAGGCGGTCGGGTTCACCCAGATAGTCATAGGCGAGGGAGAAGTGCCTCTCACAGAGATTGTCCGTTATCGGAAGGATGGCTCTCCTGTCAGCGTCATCGCGGCCGGGTCGCCGATCCTGGTGGGGGATGAGTTTGTCGGCGCAGTCGCTGTTTACACTGACATCACCGAGCGCAAGCGGGCGGAGGAGGCGCTGCGGGAGAGCGAAGAGCGATACCGGACTGTCATAGAGAACCAGGGGGAGGGGATAGGCCTCGTTGACCCAGAGGAAAACTTCACCTTCGCTAACCCGGCAGCGCACGTCATCTTCGGCGTGCCACCGGGCAGTCTGGTTGGCAGAAACCTGCGGGAGTTTGTTGATGCGGAGGCTCTTGCCCTTGTCCAGGCGCAGACAGAGGTGCGCCGAGCGGGGGAAAAGAGTGTCTACGAGCTTGAACTCGACCGCTCTGACGGTGAGAGATACAGCATACTCGTCACGGCCACACCGAGATTCGATAACGAAGGAGAGTTCATCGGCACGTTCGGAGTATTCCGTGACATCACCGCGCGCAAGCGGGCGGAGGAGGCGCTGCAGAAGTACTCCGAGCGGCTGGAAGAAATGGTGGACGAGCGCACTCAGGAGCTTCGAGACGCTCAAGAGCAGTTGGTGCGGCGCGAGAAGCTGGCCGTGCTGGGCCAACTGGCCGGCGGAGTGGCCCACGACCTGCGAAACCCCCTGGCAGCCATCAAGAACGCCGCCTACTTCCTGAACATGGTCCTGGAAGAACCCCAGCCTGAGGTGAAGGAGGCCCTGGAGATCGTGCACAAGGAACTGGGGACATCGGAGAGGATCATCAGCGGCCTGCTGGACTTTGCGCGCACGAAGGTCCCCACCCAGCGGGAGGTGGATGTCAACAACCTCGTCCAGGAGGCGCTGCCCAATACCGACGTGCTGGAGAACGTAGAGGTGGTGTGGCAATTGGAGGAAACGCTGCCGGCTTTGCTGGCCGACCCCGATCAACTCGTTCGGGTCTTCGGCAACCTCATGCTCAATGCAGCACAAGCGATGCCCCATGGCGGCACGCTGACTGTGCGCACGGCTCTGGACAGGGGGATGGGGAGAGAGGTAGACACAGGGACGGGGAGACAAGGAGACGACCTCCCCATCTCCCCCTCTCCCTCTCTCCGTGTCTCAATAAGCGACACCGGGGTGGGCATCCCCGAGGAGAACCTGGAGAAGATCTTCGAGCCTCTGTTCAGCACCAAGGCCCAGGGCATTGGGTTGGGGCTCCCGCTGGTCAAGTCGCTGGCGGAGGCCAACGGGGGGAGCATCGAAGTGGAAAGCGAAGTGGGGAATGGGAGCACCTTCACGGTGAAGCTGCCGGCACGTGAGGCGTAAAACGTAAGACGTGAAACGCCGTAAGGTTCGTAGTGAGGCTCGCAGCGCAGCGAAGTGCCGTCCTAACGCCACTCCACTCCGTTTCGTGGCTCACTACCAGCAGTCCAGTTCGTAGTAAGGCTCGCAGCGTAGCGAAGTGCCGTCTCACGCCACTCCTCTCCGTTTTGTGGCTTACTACGAGCGGTCCAGTTCGTAGTCAGGCTCGTAGCGCAGCGAAGTGCCGTTCCTTTGGCCGTTCCGCGCAGGAGGAGAACCATGACCGAAATGATGAACCGATTATCAAACATCATCAGCATTCCCACATTGGATCCCGAAGACGCCCGCCGCCGCAAACTACTAAACATCATGCTGTTGGGCGTGGCACTGGGCGTGTTCTTGTTATTGGTAGCTCTGCTGGTCACTGCCCCTCTGGGTTTGGCGGGGGAGCGGGAGGAGGTCATCAGGCTCTCCGTTAGCATCGTGGTTATCCTGCTAGGTGTTGCAGCCGTTTTCGCGCTCAACCGCTACGGGTCGGGAGAGTTGGCCAGTTCACTCTTTCTGCTGCTCTTGATGGCCGTCATTGCTTTTTCCGATGAACCACGAGAGATCGTGGACGGCCGTAGTCTGTTTCTGTTTGCCATCCCTATTGTTGGAGCAAGCGTCCTGTTGCGGCCCTGGGCCAGTTTTGCAGGAGCCGGCCTGAGCTGCCTGGTGATTGTGCTCATCGGTTTGGGCGTGCCGCTCCACGCACCCAACGTGCCCGCAATACTGGGGCTTTTTGTGTTGGCCCTGATGTCCTGGCTTTCGGCCCGCAGCCTGGAGCGCGCCATGAGAGACCTGCGAGGCACGAACACGGCGCTGGCCGAGTCCGAAGAACGGTTCAGAAGTATCGTGGAGACAGCTCTCAGTCTCCTGCATATCACGGATGCCAGAGGCAATAACCTGTACGTCAGCCCCAACTGCGAAGAGATTGTTGGCTACACGCAAGAAGAACTACAAGGTACGCTGAGATGGTGGGTGCACGAGGACGACACACCGAGGGCGAGGGAGCTCTTTGCTCGCATCTTCCGCGAGGGGGTGGGAGGCAGGGACTTTGAATACAAAGCGGTCAAGAAAAACGGAGAAGTGTGGTATGCTTCAAGCTCCTGGGAACCACTGTGGGATGAGGAAGGGAAGTTCAAGGGCATCGTCATGCAGACGATAGACATCAGCGAGCGCAAACGGGCGGAGGAGAAGCTGTGGCAGCGCCAACTCCAGTTGAGCATTCTCAACCGGTTAGGAGTGGCTCTGGCCGGGACACTCGAACTTGAGCGCGTGTATCACATCGCCTTCGAACACGTGGCCCAACTCGTGGACTGTCCCTGTTTCGGCGTTTCCCTGTACGACCCGGCGACCCGCACGCTGCGGGCCGAGTTCATGCTGGACGACGGTGAGTTGATAGATGCGGCGCGGTTCCCACCGCTGGTCATGGATGCAGAGCCAACGC
>CAZPMV010000276.1:0-4468 GCA_964587335.1 uncultured Anaerolineales bacterium | reverse complement strand
AACTTAATGACATTGACTGAGCGCTCACGCCGGGGCTCGCCGAAGTCCAGGCAACTTGATGGTGAAGGTAGTTCCCACCCCCACTTTGCTTTCAACATCTATCGTTCCCTGGTGCTGTTTGATGATGCTGTAGCTGATGGAAAGGCCCAGCCCCGTCCCCTTGCCCACCGGCATGGTGGTGAAGAAGGGGTCGAAGGTCTTGGTCAAATCCTCCTCTGGAATGCCACAACCTGTGTCGGCAAACGCTATCTCCACCTGGTTATCGGAGTTCGTCCTGGTGATGATGGTCAGGCTTCCCCCATCGGGCATGGCGTTGCAGGCGTTGAGGATTATGTTGCTGAAAACCTGCTGGATGAGGCTTGTGTTGCCAATCACCGGCAACACATTGGAGGCGAAATCCTTCCGCAGCTCTATCCGTTGCACCCTGAGCTGATTGGCCAATAGAGATAATGTCTCCTCGATGGCCACGTCTATGTCCACCGGTACCACGCGCTCCTCAGGAGGACGAGCAAACTTGAGCAGGTTCTCAATAATGTATGAGGCCCGTTGGATTCCAGAATAGATCCTCTCCGCCGCCTCTGCCCTCAATTTCCCGTCATCAGGCTTCTCCAGCAAGAGCTGGGCAGCAGAGGAGCTTATCGCCAGAGGGTTGCGGATCTCATGGGCGATCCCCCCGGCCATAACCCCCAAAGAGGTGAGCTTGGCCGATCTGATCAGTTGGGCCTCCAATCGCTTTCTCTCGGTCAGGTCCCTCCCGACGGCGACGAGACCCGCGATCCGGCGCTCATCGTCGAGCATGCGGGAACAGGCCCAGGAAATGGGGACCTCCCTTCCTCCCTTGGTCTTCAGGTTGATCTCCATGCTTTTCTTTGTGAACTGACCCTTTGCCAACTGCGCCAGCCATAACTCCATGCTCTGCTGGTACTCTCCCACACAGAGGTCGAACATGTGTCGGCCCCTCACCTCCTCAGAGTTGAAGCCTGAGGTCTGTCCGGCGGCCCTGTTCCAGGTCAGTATCCTCCCCTCCGCGTCCATGGAGACCACCAGGTCATTGGCGCTATCTACCACGCTGGCCAGGTGTCGTTCGGCGCGCCTCACCTCCTCGCTCAGGCGTCTCTGCTCCGTGACATCGTCCATGAACAATACCACGTTCTTCACCTCGCCCTTCTCGTCCTTCAAAGGGCTGATACGATAGAAATACACTCGGCCGAAGAGGCCGGGAAGCCTTTTCATCTCCCCACCGCTAGAAGGCCTGCCAGTTTCGAAGACCTCGGTTACCCTTTTCTCTAGCCTACTGTAAGCCAGGACAGCGGAGGAGAAAACCTCATTGATTCTCCTCCCGATGGTCTCCGCTTCGCTTTTCCTTGCTTTCTGCAAGAAATTCCGGTTGGCAGATACTACCCTCAAGTTGTGGTCAATGGTGAGCAGAGAGGAAGGGATGCTTTCAATGATGCTGTCATAGTATTCCTCACTCTCCCGCAGCGCCTCCGCCGCCCGCTTGCGCTCGGTTTCTGCCGCTTCCGATTCGGCGACCCGCCGACGCAACTCCACCAATTCATTTGCCAGTCGATCACTCGTCTTGTTTTCATCGTTCATCAGGTGTACATCCTAACCCGGACAAGCCGGAACCAACCAGACTAACCACAGATTTCACTCTCCTCCATCGCTACTTTCGCTCTCCTTCGACTCCTTCGACTACGCTCATGACAGGTTCGCTCATGACAGGCTCTCCGCCTACCGGCAGCCGAATGATGAAGGTGCTCCCTTTGCCCTCCTGGCTCTCCACCTCAATGGTGCCCTGGTGCTGCTGGATGATGCTGTAGCTGATGGCGAGCCCCAGGCCGATGCCCCTGCCCACGGGCATGGTTGTAAAAAAGGGAACGAACATCTTGGACAGGTTTTCCGGGGAGATGCCAACGCCGGTGTCGCTAAGCTGGATCTCCACCTGCTCCGCCTCGGTTGTCCGGGTGGCCACCGTCAGTCTTCCACCCTGGGGCATGGCGTTGCGGGCGTTGAGGATCAGGTTGGTGACGACCTGCTGCAACAGATCAGGATTGCCGTGGACCCTGGGCAGGTCGGGTTGGAACTCTTTCCGCAACGTGATCTTCTGCAAAGTCATCTCGTGAGCCAGCAGAGCGAGAGTTTCCTCCAGCATCGCCTGCAGGTCTACCACTCTCATCCGCGTACTCTGGGGGCGGGCGAATTTCAGCAGGTTCTCGATGATCAACGAGGCGCGCTGGGTGGCGGCATGGATCTTTTGGGCGCCCTCGGTGTGCAGGTGGACATCGCTGGGGTGCTCCAGCAGCAATTGGGCGCTGCTGGAGATGATGCCCAAGGGATTGCGCACTTCGTGGGCGATGCCCCCGGCCATCACCCCCAGGGAGGCCATCTTGGCCGACTGGATCAGTTGGGCCTCCAGTTGACGCCGCTCCGTCAGATCCCGCCCCACGGCTACGATCCCCGCCATTCCCCCGGCGTCGTCCCGCATGGAGGAGCAACTCCAAGCGACGGGCACTTCCTGGCCGTCAGCGGTCAGCAGGTTCACCTCGACATCCTGAACGCTCGTCCCGCGGGCCAACCTTCGCAACATCTCCGCCATCACCGGCCGCTGCTCGGCGCCGCAGAGGGAAACCAGGGATTGCCCCTTGACCTGCTCGGCCTTCAGGTCGCTGGTTCTCTCCGCAGCCTGGTTCCAGGTCACGATGTGCCCCTGGGGATCCATGGAGACTACCATGTCGTTGGCGCACTGCACCACGCTGGCCAGATGCCGTTCGGCCTGCCGTATCTCCTCGCCCAGCCTCTCCCGTTCGGTGATATCGTCCATTAGCAGCATCACGTTCTCCACCGTCTCCTGTGCCCCTTCGACTGTGCTCAGGGCAAGCTTGAGGGGGGTGAGTTGGTAGTAGTAGATGCGGGTGGGCAGACCGGGAGCCCTGAAGGCCATTTTGGCGCCCTCTTCCGACCGGCCGGTGCGAAAAACCTTCCGCACCTTCTGGTCCAAGCGGGTGGATTGCACCAGCACCCGGGGGAAGACCTCTTCGATCTTGCGGCCCACGGTGGTCCGCTCCATACGCCGGGTTTTCTGCAGAAAGCTGCGGTTGACCGACACGAGCCGCAGGCTGCGGTCAATCACCACCAGGGAGCTGGGGATGCTTTCCACGATGCGGCTGATGAAACCCTCGCGGCTCTCCAGTTGGCGCTGGCTCTCCCGCAGCGACTCCTCCGCCTGCTTACGTTCAGCAATCTCAGCTCGTAGCTCGGCGTTTAGATGGAGCAACTCCATCATGTCGCCAAAACGGGCCATGGTGACGGTGATGGCCCGCTCTATCTCGTGCGGGCTGAGTGGTTTGACCAGGTAGGCCCCCGCGCCGGCTGCACTGGCCCGTTCGACCAGTTCCGGCGTGTCATAGCCCGTCAGCACCACTACCGGCGTGGGACAGGCTTCGGTGATGCGGCGAGTGGCCTCCACGCCGTCCATGTCGGGCAATCCAATGTCCATCAGGACAACGTCGGGCCGCAGAGACTGCGTCATCTCCACGGCTTGCCGGCCATCCACTGCTCTACCGGCGACGATATACCCCATCTTCTCCAAAAGCATCTGGATCGTTTGGCCGAGCAGGGATTCATCTTCGACGATCAACACTCGGGCATTTTCTCGCACTTTCATCCTCGGCTCCTTTCAGGTGCAACGCACTTTTGTACCTGTTTGAATCGGATGGTGGTGACAGCACCCTGGTCGTTGCGCAGCGCCAACTCTCCGCGCAGGTCGTCACGCACGATGGTCTGTATCAGGTACAGCCCTACATTGCGGCTTTTCAACTGCAATACCTCTTCAGGGTGGCCCGGCCCGTCGTCTCGAAACTCGAGTAGAACGGTATCATCATCATTCTCAAGGGCGATGCGAACGCTGATGTGCACTGCTTGGCGCTCCTGTAGGGCGTGCTTGATGGTGTTGGTCGCCAGTTCGTTGAGCACCAGCGCCAGGCTATTCGCCTGTTGGGGCGTCATCTGCACCGACGAAGGGGTCACGTCTACAGAGACCTGTTTATGGCGGGGAAGTATCTGTAAGGAGGAGCGGATGACCTGGCCGGCCAAGTCGCTCAATGGCAATGGACTCCACTCGGCCTCGGAGAGCATGCTATGTACCAGGGCCAGCGCATGTATCCGGACGGACAGGTCTTCTGTCATGGCCCGGAGAGCAGATTGGTCTTCCGCCTTGGCGTAGCGCTGTTCGGCGTACAGCAGGCCGATGATGGCGGACAGGTTGTTTTTGACGCGGTGATTGACCTCTTGCAGCAGAGTGGCTTTGATCTCGGCGTCTCGCTGCGCCTGTTCGTAGAGCCGCTGCAACTCCTCCGCCGCCCGCTTGCGCTCGGCCAGGTTCTCCAGCCAGTGGCGCAACATCACTGGCGGGAGGTCACCGCCCAGCAGTTCGGCTGGAGGGATGTAGTAGGAGTTATCGTAGACC
>CAZPMV010000275.1:0-4481 GCA_964587335.1 uncultured Anaerolineales bacterium | reverse complement strand
TGCTGTGTCTGGGCGGGTTGTTCATTTTGGTCAACCTGCTGTTGGAAGCCACGTACGGTCGCATCGATCCCCGCGTCGGCGAACAGGAGATAGTGAGTCGTGTCCGGCGTCGCAGTCCGTTCGCCGCTGTGTGCGACGGGCTGCGCGGGCTGGCCAGTGGGATCAGGGAATGGGTATCAGGGATCAGGGATGGGGATGCGGCATCACGGGAGGAAAATGAGCGGTTCCGCGCCCTGCTGCAACAACGCATCGCCGATGGGCAGTACTACGAGGTGACCGAGGCGGATCGCCGTGCCGAGCGGCGCCGCGCCTGGGTGCAAGCTACAGTGGGCAACCTGTCCTTCTCGTTAGGTGCGCTGCTGCTGTTGGGGCTGCTGACGGTCGTCTTCTTGGGCACGCAGCTTGCGCCGCACAGCCCCTACGTCACCCAGGGGTTGACCATCACTAACGGCAAACTGAGTGTGCCACCGTTTGCGCCATCCGAGGCATATCCTTGGGGTACAGACGTGATCGGGCGGGACATCATGAGCCTGGTGCTGGTCGGGGCACGGCGCACCCTGTCCATGTGCGTGGTCATCGTCCTGGCTCGCATGGCTGTGGGCTTTTTCCTCGGCGCTGCGGCCGGCTGGAACGCTGGCTCCAGCTTGGACCGGTTGATCGTGGGCCTCTCGGAGGTCATTGCTCCCTTCCCCGCGCTGCTGCTGGCCATGATCCTCATTCTGGCGCTGGGCATCAGGGAGGGAGTCTCCACCTTCGTCATCGCCTTCTGCTTTGTGGGCTGGGGCGAGGTGATGCAGTACGTGCGCAGTGAGGTCATCACCATCCGCCCGCAGTTGTTCATCGAGAGTGCGAAGGCGGTGGGTTTGCGCACGGTGCAGATCCTGTATCGTCACGTGCTGCCCAACCTGGTCTCGGCGCTGATCGTGCTCTCGGCGCTGGAGATGGGGGCAGTGCTGATGCTGCTGGCCGAGTTGGGCTTCATCGACATCTTCATCGGCGGCGGCACCTTCGCCGAGCTGGCCATCGGTGCAGCGCCCTACCACTACTCGGACGTGCCGGAGTGGGGGGCGATGCTTTCGAACGTGCGGTTGGGGGCGCGCTCCTGGCCCTGGACGGCGATCTATCCTTCGCTGGCCTTTGCTTTTGCCATCTTGGCCTTCAACCTGTTTGGCGAGGGGCTGCGGCGCATGATCGACCGGGTGGGGGTAGGGTTCACGCGGGTGATCAACCGCACCACGGTGGCGGCGGCTCTGGTCTTCGTCTTGGGGATTCAGTGGGCGGGACGCTACGTGGGTCCGAGCATCTACTACCGTCAGTATGCGGAGGCCTTCGACGGTCAGAGCGCTCTTACGCACGTGCAGGTGTTGACGGACCCGGCATTGGAGGGACGTGGACCAGGCTCACTCGGCCAGGATGCGTCTGCGGAGTATATCGCCGCACAGTTCGAGGCCTTGGGCTTGCAGGCCGCCGGCGAAGCACTTACATACTTCCAGACCAGGCCTTACAACTACTCAACGCTGGACGCAGTGCCCAAGCTGGCACTGCACGACGGCGGTTCGCCGCTCATCTATCGCCAGGAATTCGCCGAGTACGTGGGGGAGTATCGCAATCTGGGCCAGACGCAGGGCCAAGTGCGCTGGGTTGGCTTGGGCCCGCTGCTGGAGCGAGGCCGGTACTTCGGCCCCAGCTACCCGGTATTGGAGAGACTGGACACGGCCAGCGACGTGTTGCTGCTACTCTCGGAAGAGCACTTGCGTTACCTCGTGGGAGAGCAACCACAGCAAGGCATGCTCATCGTCTCCGACGACGATGCCAGGTTGGAGCAACGAGAGGTGATGCCCAGCCGCGATCCGACGTACCAGATGTGGGGCACTGGACGTACGGTTAGATACGAAACGCCGGCTTTCTGGATCACCGAGGAAGTGGCCAACCGGCTGCTGGCGGGCACCGAGCAGACAGTGCAGAGCCTGCGCCATACGGAGGAGACTCTGGGGCAGAACGAAGTTGCTGTGTTGCCGACGGGTCTTGATGTCTCCCTGGAGATCACAGGAACCGCACATGAGAAGATGCCAGTGCGTCACGTCATCGGCCACCTGCCCGGCACCAGGGGGCACATTGAAGGCGGTCCTGCTGCAGCCCAGATGGACGATCAGTTGATCATGGTGCTGGCCCAGTACGACGGCACGGGCACCGATCCGGCCGGCAGCGCATATCCCGGTGCCAACGACAACGCCAGCGGCGTGGCCGTGATGCTGGAGGCTATCCGCACGCTGCAGGAGCAGGAGTACGCGCCGTACAGGACCTTCCTGTTCGTGGCCTACGCCGGCGAAGGTTCACCTCACGGACTGGCATATGGCCGGCAGATGGAGGTGACCGGGTTCCTGCAGGCCAAGAGAGGCTTTGCCAGTTCGTACAAGCTCCAGGCAGTGGTCTATCTACGCGGTCTGGGTCAGGGCACGGAGCCAACGCTGGAGCTGTCGGCGGGCGGCAGCCAGCGGTTGATCCGCGTCTTCGAGGATGCAGCTCAGAAAATGAAGGTGCGTACGCAACGCGGCGCCGAGCGGTTGGATATGAATCTGGTCTTCGACGAGGGCAGCGCTTTCGACAGCGCCGACGAAGCGCCCAACATCACCCTAAGCATGGTGGGCTGGGAGGAGACCAGCCATCGGCCGTCCGATACGCTGGAGACCATCTCGGCGGAGCGATTGGAGGAGGCGGGCGAGGCGCTGGCGCTAGCGCTGATGGTCATGGGACGGGAGGAGTATTAGCGCGCAATACCCGCAAGTGGCGCATGATGGAAGTCTCTGGTATAATGTGCCCAAACTGGTAACCGGTAGATCAGTGCATTGGTAGATTGGCAGATTGGTGCAAGCTGCCTATCCACGTACCAGTTTCCCAATCTACCACCTACGAACCTACCGACCTGGAGGTTAACGTGAGTTCTAACTGGCGAAGAAATGGGTTTGTTTATCTGCTGATTCTCGTCGCTGCTGCGGCGCTTGCTCTCAATGTATTCCCCTCCTTTGAACAGCCCGAAGAGGTGGACATCACTACCGTCGCCAAGTGGGCGACTGCGGGGGATATCGCTTCCATCGTCATCACGGAAGACGACCGCTTGCTGATCCAACGCACGCGCAGCGAAACGGTTGTGGTCTCGCGCAAGGAGCCCGGCACGAGCCTGCCCGAGACGCTGCTGGCGCTGGGTGTGCCTGAGGAACGCTTGGGTGATTTCGAGCTGGAGGTGAGTCCTCCCGGCGCTGGGTCCAGGTGGGTCTCGCTGGCCATCAACATTGTTCCCCTCCTTTTCGCTGGCCTTCTCGTTTTCATTCTGATACGTCAGGCCCAAGGGGCTAACAATCAGGCCATCTCTTTTGGCAGAAGCCGAGCACGCATGTTCGCCGGCGATAGACCCACCGTTACCTTCGAGGACGTCGCCGGTGTCGAAGAAGCCAAAGAAGAACTTCAGGAAGTCGTCGAGTTCCTCAAGGAACCCCAGAAGTTCACCGCCCTCGGCGCCCGCGTCCCCAGGGGCGTCCTCCTCGTCGGCGCTCCTGGCACCGGCAAAACCCTCCTCGCCAAGGCCGTCTCCGGCGAGGCCGGCGTCCCCTTCTTCTCTATCTCCGGTTCCGAGTTCGTCGAGATGTTCGTTGGCGTGGGCGCCTCCCGCGTCCGTGACATGTTCGACCAGGCCAAGCGCAACTCCCCCTGCATCATTTTCATTGACGAGCTCGACGCGGTCGGCCGCCACCGCGGCGCAGGGTTGGGCGGTTCCCACGACGAGCGGGAGCAGACCCTCAACCAGATTCTCGTCGAAATGGACGGCTTCGACACCGACACCAACATCATCCTGCTTGCCGCCACCAATCGCCCTGACATCCTCGACCCCGCTCTCCTGCGACCGGGCCGCTTCGACCGCAGAGTCGTCCTCGACCGCCCTGATGTGCGGGGCCGCGAGGCCATCTTGGAGGTGCACGTGCGGGGCAAGCCCCTGGCGCCAGACGTGACCCTGTCCGTTTTGGCCAGGGGGACGCCAGGGTTAGTCGGTGCAGACATCGAGAACCTGGTCAACGAGGCCGCCATTTTAGCGGCGCGACGAGAGAAGAAGACTATCGGCATGGCCGAGTTTCAGGAGGCCATCGAGCGGGTGATCGCTGGGCCGGAACGGAGGAGCCGTTTGATCACGGACGAGGAGAAGGAAATCATCGCCTATCACGAAGCGGGGCATGCGCTGGTGCAGGCCAAGCTGCCCCTCTGCGATCCGGTGCACAAGGTGTCTATCGTCTCCCGCGGCATGGCCCTGGGCTACACGATGCCCCTCCCTGAGGGGGATCGCGTCTTGGAAAGCCGCTCTCGGCTCAATGACCAGATAGCGGGGCTGCTGGGAGGCCGGGTGGCGGAGGAGATTACCTTCGGCAACGTGACCACAGGGGCCGCCAATGACCTGGAGCGAGCGACCAAGCTGGCGCGGCGGATGGTGACCG
>CAZPMV010000274.1:1917-4492 GCA_964587335.1 uncultured Anaerolineales bacterium | reverse complement strand
AATTCGGGTTGTTTTTGGCGTCAAAGTGGGACGTTGGCCCCGCCGGCTTGATCATCTTGGCGTTTTTTCAGAGGAGTCGTTTTACGTTTCAGGTTCTACGTTTGCTCGGCCGCTACTACTCCCTTGCCCGAGCAGGTGGTGCAGGCCAGGTCATATTCGATCCCAGCTCGCCCCGTTCCTCCGCAGGCCGGGCAGGTCTGCCGTCGCTCCGGCACCGTCACCACTCCCTTGCCCTTGCAGGCAGTGCAGGTCAGCCGGTGCATGGCATGTTTGCCGGTTCCCCGACACAGGGCACACGTCACATATGGCTCCTGCACGCGCACCGTTCCCCGACCGCCGCAAACAGCGCAATTGGACTTGGGGGACGGGATTCCGAAGGGGTCTTTGCCCCGACCTCCGCAGTAGGCGCATTGCACCGCCACCCACTCGCCCCCTTTAACCGCCGTTTTTGTTGCCATGTTTCTAACCTCCTCAAGTTTGCTCAAGTGCTTTTCATCTCTCAGACCTCGAATTGACGAAGATAACGAGACGCTGAGGGTGGATCAGGCGACGCCTCCTCCACCTATCTTTCCCTTTTTCACGACTTCAAGCTCCTCTTCTGCTTCCTCCCAATGTATGACCAGTTCCACAAAGTTGAAGGGGGGCACAGGGCCCACATACTTGAACATCATCCTGTCGCCGTATTTGGCGTCCAATTCGCTGACCTGGCGGTCAAATTCCTCGATCCGCGACCTGTGGACCAGGAAGGCGGCGTTGAGCACCATCATGTCCATGAGAATCTTGTTGGTCTCGTACCTCTCGGCCAGGGGGCTCAGGGCGCGGGCCACGAGGCGGGCATCCATATCTCTCTTGGCCTCGATGGCATCGTTGATCAGGGTGCCAAGCTCTATTCTATCGTAGTGGGAATGGCGGTGGGTGGCAAGGCGGTCTCGCATGCGACGTACTTCCCGGTTCTCCCTGACGATATCCTGGAAGAGGCGCTCCTTCCTCCAGAAGACCTTCAAGCCCTGCTCGTCCTTCTGCTCCATCTCCCTCAGTATTTCCTGAAGCTCTCCGTACCTTCTCCGGAGCAGAGCCTTGATCTTTTCCTCGGCGGTGTTTCTCGTGGGCTTGGCTATCGTCTCGAACCGTACAGGGACGACGGGGCGGCCCTCTTTCATCACCTCCTCACAGACCAACTGATGGCTCATGGTATGCGCCCGGCTGGTCTTGTATTCTTCCAGGGGTGAGTCGCTGCCCGCAAAGGCGAGGTCAAGAAAGGAGATGTTGTAGACCTCGTCGCCGCGCCCACCAATCCCCTTCACGGAGAGATTGAAGGGGTTCTCGTCGTGGCTCCTGGTCAGGCAGTACAGATAGACCATCCTTTTGTCTTTGGTCCTACTGTTCACTGATTATCTCCTCGCGCCAATATCCAATACCCAGTATCTAATACCCAGTATCTAATACCCAGTACCCAACTGTACCCCAATCCACCGGAATCCGGTCATTGAAACAGGGTTTCCCCCCCCATGCGCCGGACGGTGATCAGCATACTCTCCTTGATGGCCGCCGGCCCGAAGCTGCAGCGATACCCCTCGCCCCCTTTCCTGGCCGTGATCCCCTGCGCCACCGCCTGCCCCAGGCAATAGCCGGTCAACAACTGATAGGCGGCGGCGATCTGGGCAAAACGCTCTCCTGCCTGTGCCTCGGCAGACAGGTCGGCGACTTTGTCGCCAGGCTGAGCATCAGGGTGGTGCTCCTGAGCCAGTCCATAGTAGGCCCGCTTCACCTCAATCAGGCTGGCCTCCTGGCCCACACCCAACAGCTCCCGCGCTCGCTTGATCTCCTGGTAGGTCATGGGCCGCACCTCGACGGTGCTGAAGCTGTAGGGGGGCAGGGGCCCGATGCGCCGGAAGTTCAAGCTGCCGCCCAGCTTCTCGTCCAGATCGTCGAGCCGCTGGTCAAACTCCTCCATCTGTCCCTTATGGAGCAGGAAGGCCACGTTCATCACCATCGCGTCGTTCAAAAGGCTGTGCTTCTGCAGGTCCAGAGCGCAGCCGGCCAAAACGCTCAGCGCCTCCTGCTGGTGATTCTCACGCCGGCGATTGAGAGACTCGTAGACCATCTTGCCCACTTTGATCCTCTCGGGCGTGCTTCGCAAGCGGGACATGCCTCCGATCCTGGCCTTCAGTTTGGCGATCGGCTCCTCGGCGGAGATCTCCTGCAAGACAGAAGAGATGTCCCAGGTGGCCACCACCTCCACCTCGACCTTGTCCTCAATGACCGCATGGGCCTCCTGGAGAGCGAAATACCCCTGCCGCAAGATGGTCTGCACCTCATCCCTGTCCTTGGCCACGGTGCCAAACTTCATGGGCAGGACGGTGAAGCGTTTCATGACCTCTTCGATCACCGCCTGATGGACGGCCAGGTCACGCACTATTCTTTCTTTGTCCTTGATGGCCCTGTAATCAACGGGGGGATAATCGCTGACCACCGCCGCCAGGTCACGGTAGGGCACGGTGTGGACCTCGTCGCCCCGGCCGCCGATCCCTATGGGGCCGAAGCCCACCGCCTCCCCGCTGGCGATCACGCCGTA
>CAZPMV010000274.1:0-1817 GCA_964587335.1 uncultured Anaerolineales bacterium | reverse complement strand
TCACGTTTCACGCTAAACTCCCTGGCGATCATCCGCGTGGTCTCGTCCAGCTTCCGCATGGCCTGCTCCACCTTCTCCATATCCGTATCCATATCGCCTGTCCGTAGCGACCGGCGCAGGGCGTCCACCTCGCTCCTCACCCTGCTCTGGATCGCCGCTGTCAGTCTGTCGCCGTAGCGCTCCACCGTCTTCTCGGCCTGGTAGGCCATGCTATCGGCGCGGTTGAGGGTCTTGATCCCCTGGCGGCGCTGCCAGTTCCGCTCGTCGTGTTCTTTGGCCTCAGCCACCATGCGCTTGATCTCCTTCTCCGAAAGGCCGCTGGAGGCGGTGATGGTGATCTGCTGCTCCTTGCCGGTGGCCTGATCCTGGGCCGTGACCTGCAGGATGCCGTCGGCGTCAGTCTTGAAGCTGACCTCGATCCTCGGTTCGCCCCGTGGCGCGGGGGGAATGCCGTCCAGGATAAAGCGGCCCAGGACCGTGTTCTCTACAGCCATGACCCGCTCACCCTGCACCACCACGATCTCCACGCCGGTCTGGTCATCTTTGGCCGTGCTGAAAAGCTGACTCTTGCGCGCCGGGATGGTGGTGTTGCGCCGGATGATGGGGCTGGCGATGCCCCCCTTGGTCTCAATACTCAGGGTCAGGGGAGTGACGTCAATGAGCAGCAGGTCTTTGACCTCGCCGACGAGAGCGCCAGCCTGAATACCGGCTCCCAGACCGACGGCCTCCTCGGGATTGAGCTCCATGACCAGCAGTTTGCCAAAGGTGCTTTTGATCTTCTCTCGCACCGCCGGCATTCTGGTCTGCCCTCCCACCAGGATGACTTCGTCAATGTCCGTTGCTTTGAGTCCGGCGTCGGCCATGGCCTGCCGGCAGGGCTCGACGGTCCTTTCGATCAGTCCCTGCACCAACTGCTCCAACTGCGCCCGGGTGAGGGTCACGTTGAGGTGTTTGGGCCCGCGGGGCCCCTGGGCGATGAAGGGCAGGTTGATCTCAGTCTGCAAGCGGGTCGAGAGTGCGATCTTGGCCTGCTCGGCGGCCTGTCTCACCCGTTGCAGCGCCATCTTGTCCTCTCGCAGGTCAATGCGCTGCTGCCGCTCGAACTCGTCGCAGAGCCAGTCCACGATGCATCGGTCGAAGTCATCGCCGCCCAGGTGGGTGTCGCCGTTGGTGGAGAGCACCTCGAAGACGCCAGCGAAGAGGTCCAGGATGGAAATGTCGAAGGTGCCGCCGCCCAGATCGTAGACGGCGACGGTCTCCCGTCTCTCGGGCGGGAAGTCGTAGGCCAGGGCCGAGGCGGTCGGCTCGTTGAAGATGCGCAGCACCTCCAGCCCAGCGATGCGGCCGGCCTCTTTGGTGGCCTGGCGCTGGCTGTCGTTGAAGTAGGCGGGCACGCTGATCACCGCCTGGGTGATCGGCTCACCCAGGTACGTCTCGGCATCCCGTCTCAGTTTCTGCAGGATCATGGCCGAGATTTCCGCCGGAGGGTATGCACGGCCGTTCAGCGATACCCAGACGTCGCCGTTAGGCGCGGCGCTCAGCCGGTAGGGCACCAGCGCCTGATCATACTGCACGGTTTTATCGGCCAGCTTGCATCCCATGAAACGCTTGATGGAGAAGACGGTGTTCTCGGGATTGGTGATCGCCTGTCGCCGGGCCACCTTGCCCACCAGCCGTTCGCCGTCTTTGCCGATGGCCACGACCGAGGGGGTGAGACGGTCGCCCTCGGCATTGGGGATCACCATGGGCATGCCCCCCTCCATCACTGCCATCACCGAATTCGTCGTGCCCAGATCAATGCCGATGACCTTGCTCAT
>CAZPMV010000273.1:2586-4498 GCA_964587335.1 uncultured Anaerolineales bacterium | reverse complement strand
CCCGGGAGCTGTTCGCCGAGGAGTACGGCGACGACTACGTTCTCAATGGCGTAGGCTGGAAGATGGCTATCCCACAGCAGTGAACCCACAAAAAGCGACCGCGGCGGAGGAGGTCGAATGGATGGATGGAATGAAACTGACCGTACAACACGTTGACGGACTGCGATTCCTGGTCACAGTAGGCAAACACACGGTGGTCGTGGACGCGCCGCCGGAAGAAGGGGGAGCGGGCATGTCCATGAGCTCGCCTCAGTTGTTCGCCTCCTCGGTCGCTGCCTGCGCTTTGAGCTTCGTGGTCAACTCCTGCCGGCTCCACGGATTGCCCCTGGACCGTGTGAGCCTGGAGATGGACTACGAGGAAGCGCAGCGACCCCGTCGCATCAGCAAGATGGACATCCGCATCCACATCGAGCCCGAAGTGCCCGCACAACGGTGCAAAGCGCTGCTCGGCGTGGCCAAGCATTCCACCGTAGCCAATACGCTGGCCAGCCCGCCGGAGATCCGCATCACGCTGGAGTAATGGAACTCAGACCCGGGCACAGATGCGGCACAGGCCGTTTTCGAACCCATCAGTGGAGCCTGCCCCCTGCTTCGCGCCAATCTCCTGGCCGGCGCAAGCAATCGGCGGGAGCGGCCAATTGCAGCACAGAACAGGCGCTCTGAGAACGGCGTGATTTGCGGTTTGCAGCCCCTCGGTTTATACTGGATGTCATGTTTTGGAGGCTGTGCCTTGTCCTTGGCCTAGCCGGCACGTGGCTATCCATGTTCATCACACCCGCGCTGGCTCAGGCCCCCTGCGATCCACCCAATATCCTGTGGAACTGCAATTTCGACGCCTTCAGCGGCAGCCCACCCCGCCAGGTGCCCGCCGGCTGGACACCCTTCGTCCTTCAAGGCGATCTGGCTTTCATGCAGGACGTAGACACTGTCTTCGGCGCACCGTCGCTGCGCATGTGGTCGGACGGCGGCACATTCAAGGCCGGCATCCACACGCGAGTCGGGAACGTCCAGCCGGGCGTAGCCTACAAGGCCTCGCTGGGCTGGGCCGCCCCCAACGCACCTGATGCCTTTGGTCGCCAACTGGGCATTGACCCCACAGGCGGCACGGACCCCACGGCGCCTACTGTGATCTGGGGGGCAATGCATCGGGGGACTGGTCGCATCGTCAATTACCCGCCGGGCGAAGGTCCCAACATCGACGTGTCGGCCGTGGCCCAGGCGGAGACCATCACTCTGTTCATCATGGTGGATCACAACTATTCTACCGGCGACAACTACATCTTTCTTGATGCCATCACCATGTTCGTGGACCCTGTCCAGCCGACGGCGACACCAGTGCCGCCCACAGCCACGGCCGTGCTGCCGACACTTACGCCGCCCCCGCCCACGGCAACACTAACGCCTACCGCCACTCCGACAGTGACGGCGACGAGGACTCAGACCCCAAGGGTTTTGGAAACCCCCAGGGTCTGTACGGCGACGCCAACGGCTACCTTTACACCAACCGCGACGGTGAGGCCTTCGCCGACGCCTTCGGCCACTCTCACGCCCATTCCCATTCGCCTGCCTTCGCCAGCAGCCATCCCCACGCAAGCGCAAGAGGGCGATCAGATGCCAACTGAGGCGACGAGGAGCCAATCGGGAGTTTTTCTGGCCGCAGGGCTGAGCGCTCTCGGAGGGGCAGGCTTGTTGGGTGGAGCCATCTTCCGACTCTGGCGACGGGATAGACACCGACCGAACCTCAAGCTCTAGATTCCAGCATAATCTCAACGCACTCCCGGAGGGGGAACACGCATGACGCACGATCCAGCCAAATTCGAACGAGTCGAAGCAC
Source organism: uncultured Anaerolineales bacterium (assembly GCA_964587335.1). GTDB lineage: Bacteria > Chloroflexota > Anaerolineae > UBA3071 > UBA3071 > UBA3071. The sequence continues at coordinate 2,664 of CAZPMV010000273.1, read as the reverse complement.
TTATCCGAGAGACGAACGTCCAGTTCATCAACCTGCAGTTCAGTGACATCGTGGGCATCGTCAAGCAGGTGACCATCC
>CAZPMV010000273.1:0-2486 GCA_964587335.1 uncultured Anaerolineales bacterium | reverse complement strand
CTGCACGCGTTCGGCATCGAGGTGGAGGCCGCGCACCACGAGGTGGCTCCGGGGCAGCACGAGATCGACTTCCACTACAGCCCGGCGCTGCAGGCCGCCGACAATGCCGTGACCTTCCGCATCGTCCTAAAGGCCATCGCCCAGCGCAACGGCCTCTTCGCCAGCTTCATGCCCAAGCCCGTTGCCGGCATCAGCGGCTCGGGCATGCACACTCACCAGAGCCTCATGCGGGCGGACACCGGCGAGAACGCTTTCTACGACGGTGACGACGAGTATGGCCTTTCTGAGCTGGCCAAGCAGTTCATCGCCGGCCAGTTGGCCCATGCCAAAGGCATGGCGGCGGTCATCGCCCCGCTGGTCAACTCTTACAAGCGGCTGGTACCCGGCTACGAAGCGCCGGTGTACATCAGTTGGGCGCGCGTCAACCGCTCGGCACTCATCCGTGTGCCACAGATCACCTCTGGCCATCCGGACGCGACGCGGCTGGAGCTGCGCTGCCCTGATCCCAGTTGCAACCCCTACCTGGCCTTCGCCATCATGCTGCACACGGGCCTCGATGGCGTTCGCCGCCGCCTGGCGCCGCCGGAGCCTTCCGAAGAGGACCTGTACGAACTGGATGAGGTGGGGCGCAGTTCACTGGAGACGCTGCCCGGCAGCCTGGGCGAGGCGCTGGAGGAACTGAAACAAGACCTGCTGGTGCAGGAGGCTTTGGGATCGCACGTCTATCATCGCTACCTGCTGGCCAAGACGCAGGAATGGGACGAGTACCGCCTCAGCATCAGTCAGTGGGAACTGGATCGCTACTTGCCGATCTACTGATCTTGTCGATGCGAGGGAGTTGTACTCCCGACCTTGTCGATACGAGGGATTGTACTTGTCGATACGAGGGAGTTGTACTCCCGATCTTGTCGATGCGAGGGAGTTGTACTCCCGACCAGCAGGCGCTGGGCAGAGCCAGTCTGCCGACAGATGTACGAAATGGATTAACTGTACAAAACGTACAAAAAGGAGCGAGTCATGGCCCACGTGATCCGTGCCCCGAGGGGCACCAAGCTTAACTGCAAGAGCTGGCTTCTGGAAGCACCCTATCGCATGTTGCAGAACAACCTGGACCCGGAGGTAGCCGGTGACCCCGAGAACCTCATCATCTACGGCGGGAGGGGCAAGGCAGCCCGCAACTGGGAGTGCTTCGAGGCCATCCTGCGCACCCTGGAGACCATGGAGCCAGACGATACGCTGCTGGTGCAATCGGGCAAGCCAGTGGGCGTCTTCAAGACTACCCTCGATGCCCCCCGCGTCCTGCTGGCCAACTCCAACATCGTCCCCGCCTGGGCCACGCAGGAGAATTTCGACCGCTGGGAGCGCGAGGGGCTCATCATGTACGGCCAGATGACCGCCGGCTCCTGGATCTACATAGGCACTCAGGGCATCCTGCAGGGCACCTACGAGACGTTGGGAGCGCTGGCTCATGCCGAGGGCTGGCCCAGCCTCAAGGGGAAGTTCGTGCTCACCGCCGGGTTGGGGGAGATGGGCGGCGCACAGCCTCTGGCCGTCACCATGAACGAGGGCGTGGCTCTCGTCGTGGAGATTGACCGCCGGCGGGCGCAGCGGCGGCTGGACACCCGCTACCTGGACGTGATGGTGGACACGCTGGAAGAGGCCATGACCCAGGTCGAGGGGGCGCTGCAGCGGGAAGAGCCACAGTCCATCGGCCTCATCGGCAACGCCGCCGACGTCTTCGCAGAACTGGTGGTGCGCGGCGTGGCACCCGACGTGGTCACCGACCAGACCTGCGCCCACGACCCGCTGATGTACCTGCCCAACGGCATGACCATGGCAGAGGCAGTAGAACTGCGCCAGCGCGACCCCAAGACTTACCAGAAACGGTCCATGCAGGCCATGGCCGAGCATTGCCAGGCGATGGTGGAGATGCAGAAGCAAGGAGCGGTGGTCTTCGACTACGGCAACAACCTGCGCCAGCAGGCCTTCAACGCCGGCTACAGCGAGGCCAAGGTCGGTGGCGACCCCAACGGCGCGTGGGTCTATCCCGGCTTCGTGCCCGCCTACATCCGCCCCCTCTTCTGCGAGGGCAAGGGACCCTTCCGCTGGGTGGCGCTGTCGGGCGATCCCGAGGACATCTATGTTACCGACCGCATCATCCTGGAACTGTTCCCGGAGGACGAGCACCTGGCGCGCTGGATCCGCTTGGCTGCGGAGAGAATCGCCTGGCAGGGGCTGCCCGCCCGCATCTGCTGGCTGGGCTACGGCGAACGGGCGCTGGCGGGGTTGGCCTTCAACGAGGCGGTGGCCCGCGGCGACGTCAAGGCACCCCTCGTCATCGGCCGCGACCACCTCGATGGCGGCAGCGTGGCCTCGCCCAACCGCGAGACCGAGGCCATGCGTGATGGTTCCGACGCCATCTCCGACTGGCCTCTGCTCAATTTCGCCCTCAACGCCGTGGGCGGGGCGACCTGGGTCAGCTTCCA
>CAZPMV010000272.1:0-4538 GCA_964587335.1 uncultured Anaerolineales bacterium | reverse complement strand
GCCTACGGACTTAGCCCCATCACGACCTGCGGACTGAAAGTCCGCAAGCCGTCTTCGCTTCGGAGCTCCCTCCCACACACGTCACCGACGCAGGATTCCGGCCTACGGATTCTCCCTCACCCAGGCCTACGGACTTTTCGGCCACTGTCTGCCGGACAATGACCAGGCTACTGATCCTGCGCGGTCCCGATTTCGAAACTTCGCCAGGCGCTGCCTGGCAAGGCATGCTCAGTAGAGGCTCTCGCTGCCGACCCAGGCAGCCAACCTTGCTGCCGAGAAGCCTCTCCATAAAGGCGTAAGACCCTCGCACCCTGTGGGGAAGCCCCTCCTTTGCCGCCACCAGCCGCCTCCTGCGGCCTATCCCCTTGCTACCCACGGTCCCCCTGCGGGCCATGTCTTCTGCAACTCCCGCTCGTTGGCCGCGGCGATCATGGGCGGCGTCAAGAATAGACTGATCTGCCGAATGATCTGGGTGAGGTCCATGCCACCGGCGTCGAGTCGGTTGCGTGACAGAAATGCACTCCATTGCGCACGTTTGTCAGGGTCTCCCGCGAATTCCTCTGTGAAGGCTGTGGGGGCGGTGTGACGGAGCTCACTGCGGCGACGGTGGAAGGTGGCACGGATCGCTCGCGCAAGCGTCCGTCCGTTGAAGTCTAGTTCGCGGGACATCATCCAGACGTCGTAGAAGTCCTTCATGCGGCTGTTTGCTATACCCAGAGCGACCATGGCCTCCAACTTCTCCGCAATGACCGATTCTCTCGGATAGGCGCGAAGTCGCGCGGACGGGAGTCCCAACAGGCTGGGATACTCGACGTCAACGGTGGCAGGCGTGATCACGTCTCCAAACCCGATGTCTACTTGGAGATTGATTCGGGCCTTGCCCAGCGTGGCGGTCATTAGCACCCTCTGGCCTCCGTACTCCTGATCCTCACGGATCTCTGTCACCCGCACGGTGTCCGGGTGGAACGTCAACCCATCGGCCTGAACATCAGCAAGGCAGATTGCTCGGAACAGCTGAGTGAGAGCCTCCTGGGAACTGTCTCCGTATCCGAGCAGGTGGATGTCGCGGGTTGGACGCTGCAATCGGTCAGTCCAGAGGGAGAGGAGGAGCGCACCCTTGAGGACGAAATGATCTGAGCGTTCGGATTGGCTCAATCGATACAGCAAGCGTTCAGTGCCGTACCTCGTCAAGGTGAGACTGAAATCCTCACCACGGTCTCGGCTCAGATTCAGCAGCCGCTGGCGAATGGAAGCTGGAAGATTGGTGGGCTGCCTCTTGTTCACGCAATAGCCTCCATGTACGGCCTCATGACATTGGCCACACGGCAGGTCTTGGCATAGTGCCAGAGTTCATCGTTGGTGCATCTCCTCTGCCTGCGGCAATCGCGAAGCGCCTCCAGAGCTACATCCAGCCCGATCTTGTTACGATACTTGAAGCAGTCCGCAACCGTCTTGGCAGGGTTGTAGACGCGAACGATCACGCCTCCTATGGAATGCTCTTCCACACCAGCCGCAAGGGCGCGCGCTGAAAAGCGTACAAACCGAAGCGTTGGGTGGTCAACCTGTGGCCGCCACGTCTTACTCCCGATGGCCAGCCACACTTCAAATGGAGACTGGGTGGTCAGTCCGTGATATCTGAGGGCCGACAGTAGGCATACCACTCCGTGCGGAACCCGCTTGCATGCCTCTGCCAGAGTGTGATGTTCGGATACGTCGGCATTGGGCAGGACATATAGTCCTCGCCCCACGCGCTGGAGGAGGCCACGCTCGCACAGACGACTGAGGTAGATGCGAGGGATACCGTACGCGTCCAGGTCGCGGGGACGTAGCACTCCTGCCTGCTCCACGATTTCCAGAATCCGCTGAGTGCGGTCCATGCTCTGGCCCTGTGTGCTCATGTTACAATACCTCGGAAGTTATTTGTATCTTACGATAGATTGTAACACGGGGCGTCCAGATGTCAAATGCAGATCCCTGTGGAGTTTGTGCTGCTCGGTGGAACAGCAGACGCGGAAGTGTCCTGGCCGAGAAGACTCGCCTACGCAGGAATCAACTGGTCAGACCCAATGATCCCTTGGGACTGAAAGTCTGTCAGCCGTCTTCGCTCTGCAACTGTCGCTGACAGGCGCTACTGACGTCCGATTCCGACCTTCGGACTCTCCCTCACCCAGGCCAACGGACCATCGGCTCACTGTCTGCTGGACAATGAGTTGGCTGCTGATGCAACGCTGGCGCCAATTCAGAATCTCACCAAGGAGTCCGGGCGGGTGGTGGGCAAGGATATCAACCTGCCCCCCAAGGATGGTGTAGATCCCCATTGTCCGCCCGCCCGGCAGGGTCGTTGCGGAAACGACCCTGCCGGGGCACCGCAGACATACCCCGTGGTCGGCTAGGGGTAGTCTGCCAAGATCAGGGGCAGGTATATCTGATACGCTTCGCCGGGCGGCCGGGTTGGCGTCGGGGTCGGTGTAGGCGTAGTGCGTGCGGTGGGCGTGACCGTGGGGGTTGCCGTAGGAGTTGATGTGGGTGTCTGGCCGATGGTCACCTCCACGCAGTCCATCGCATCTAGCTCGGGGATGTCGTTCACCAGCCAGATCGCGTGAACGCAGTTCGGCGTCCACGCGCAGATGGCCTTTGCCCGCAGGAAGATATCGAGCACGGCAGACTCGCCGGGACCCAATGGACCCACGTTGGCCCAGTAGGCGATTCCTGAGGCTGCATCAACGCCGTCCGGGGCGGGTATCGCGCCCACGTACTCCAGGCAGTCACTGTCCCAGTTGTCATGGGCCTCCACAACCGCCAGTGTGGTGTTGCCTGGATTCTGCACCACGACCTCGTAGCGCAACACGCTGTCAAGGACGGGCTGGGCCAACGGCTCGGCCAGCCGCTTGACCACCCGCAGCTCCGGCCGTGGTGGTTCGGCCTCCAACTCAAGACAGGTCGCGTCGTGGACCGGCTGCCCCTGCGGGCCGACTCCGTCGGCGATGACGCAGTTCCCGAACGGGGCGTGCGAGCAGATGTCCTTGACTCTGAAGACCACCTCCCACGACCGGGTCTCGCCCACAGCTAGAGTCCCTATCTGCCAGCGCAGCAGACCAGGCGCGAAGCTCGTCGCCATGCCCGGCGCGCTCAGGAACGCCAAACACTGCAGATTGTACTCATCCAGAACTGTTACGTTGGACAGCGGCACGGGGCCGACGTTGCTGACGCTGAGTTTGAAGGTCACGTTGTCCCCCACGGCGACCGGCGCCTCAGGGTTCTGCGCCACGCGCTCCTTCTGCACTCGAATGGCCGGCGGCTCGGCGATGATGTCCACAGTGGCGCAGTCGCTGGGGGTCAAGTTGCTGGAGCCGACGGTGTAGTGCGACTCGGCGCAGTTGGTGGCTGCGAGGCCCGGCGCCTTGGCGCTGAGCCGCAGGGTCACGGTGTGCTTCCCGCCCGGCGCCAGGGGGCCCAGGTTGTTCCAGTCCAACCGGCCGTGGACAAGGTCAGTGGCATCGGGCGCGGGCGTAGCGCTCAGGAAGTCGAAGTGAGCGACTTGATAGCCATCGTGGAGCGGGACGACGGAGATGGACGCCGAGCCGGTGTTCTCCACCTCGATCTCCCAGACGACCGTGTCGCCCACCACAGCGGGGCTGGGCGAGGTCCTGATCTTGCGCACCACCAGTTGCGGCCTGCCGCCGAGGATGGGCACCTTGTCGCAGCCGGCAGCATGGACAGTCTGTCCGCCCGGCGGCGCGTGGGTCACATCGGCGCAGTTGAAGGCCATGGGGCAGACCGCATCGGCGTGAAATTGCACATCGATGGTGCGGCTGGCGCCTCGAGCCAGCGGACCGATGTTGTTCCAGTTCACAGTACCCGCGCCGACGTGATCGGGCGGCAGGCTGGCGCTTTGGAACGTGAGACACTGCTGGTCGAATTGATCGGACAGGGCCAGTGTTGCCATGTCCGCGCCGCTGGCATTGGTGATGGCCACCCGGAAAGTGACCGTGTCGCTGACCACGGCGCTGGGCAGCGGGTCCATCAGCGTCTTGCTGAGGAACAGGTCTTTGGCAATCGGACCGTCCACAATGTAGATGTAGTCCGAAACCGTCTGCGTGGTCGTGCTACCGTCAAGCCAGGTGGCGGTCCACTCGGCAATGTTCACCGCAGGCGAAGCGGTGTCTTGGGGTTTGAATTGCGCCCCAAGTTGCCACCAGCCGCCCGTCTGGGTCGTAATGGCCCAGCCGAGCTGCACAGGGAACAACGGTGTGGGGCCAACCGAAGGGGGTGTGATGCGGTCGTCTAACCATACCAGGCTGGCTGTGTCCGTGCCGGTATTCGTCCACCGCGTGTCGAAATAGACCCAGTCTCCGAGTTGGGCGACGTGGTTGCTGGGCACGATGAACTTCTTGTACACGCTGGCGTGCTTGCCCTCAGTGCCCTGAACACGCACCGTGGCGCAGGACTTGGGCCCGATTGTATCGATCGTGCCCTGCGGAGTATAGGTGACATAGGTAGCGCAGTTCTTGGCCACTATGCCAGCGACCTTGGTCCGC
>CAZPMV010000271.1:0-4553 GCA_964587335.1 uncultured Anaerolineales bacterium | reverse complement strand
CTCCTCGGCCAGGCGCAGAACCTGCCAGGGCAGCCCTTTCCAAATCCTGGATTCACTACCGGACACTTCTGCTTGGACGCGGACAAACACGGACTTTCTCTGTCCTTCGCTCATTCGGGGGTGCCAAGACAGCAATTCCTCAGTTTTGACTGGAGACACTGGGCTTCTTTCCTGATTGTCCGTGGTCATCCGCGTTTGTCCGCGCCCCTTTCGGCTGCTTTTCGAAGAAGTGTCCAGTACAGAAATCCTGGAGCAGATTGTCACACCTTAGGAGAATAGACATCCATGCTGCCCAAGACAGCCGACGTGGTCATCATCGGCGGCGGGGTCAACGGTCTCAGCGCTGCCTATCACTTGGCCAAGCGGGGCTGTACCGACGTCGTCGTGCTGGAAAAGGAAGAGGCGCTGGCCACCCAGGCCACCGGCCTCAGCGCCGGCGGCATCCGCCAGCAATTCTCCACTACCGTCAACATCCGCATGGCCCAGCACTCCGTGCACATGCTGGAGAACTTCGAGGAGATCACCGGCAACGATCCGGCCTTCGAGCAGGTAGGGTACCTCTTCCTGCTTACCAGGCCGGAGAACGTGGAGATCTTTCGCCGCAGCGTGGCACTGCAGCGGGAACTGGGTGTGAACACGGAATGGCTGACGCCGCAGGAAGTCAAGACTCGTTGGCCGCACCTGGCGGTGGATGACCTGCTCGCCGCTACTTTCCATGACCGGGACGGCTATGCTGATCCCTACGGTGTGGCCAACGGCTTCGCCGCTGTCGCCCGTCGCCTGGGAGCGCGCATCTTCCTGCAAACGGAGGTCACGGACATCACCATCGAAGGCGGCGCGGTGCGGGAAGTGGTCACCAACCAGGGGGCGATCAGCGCGCCAGTTGTGGTCAACACCGCCGGACCGTGGGCCCACGTCGTGGGCAAGATGGCTGAACTCGATCTCCCGGCGCACCCTTACCGGCGCCAAGTGTTCATCACTGCCCCCTTCGCCGAGGTGCCCCGCAGCACGCCGATGACCATAGACTTCGCCTACAACTGGTACTTCCGCCCCGAAGGAGAGGGGCTACTGACCGGCATGAGCGATCTGGCGGAGCCACCCAGCTTCAACATGACCGTGGACTGGGACTTCATGGTCGAGGTCATCGAGCACGGCGTGCGGCGGGTACCGGTCCTCGAAGAGGCGCGGGTGATCCGCGGCTGGGCGGGGCTCTACTCGGTGACGCCAGACGACCAGCCCATCATGGGTGCGATCCCCGGCGTCAAGGGCGCCTACTGCGCCGTGGGCTTCAGCGGCCACGGCTTCATGCTGAGTCCGGCCACCGGCCTCACGCTGGCCGAATGCATCCTGGACGGCTGCCCACAGACCTTCGACATCTCCGAATTCACCCTGGAACGCTTCGACGGCGAGGTGAGCGCGGGCGAAGAACACGTGATCTGAGTTTGACAACAATCTCAGTCTGTGCTATCATGCATCCACTATGATGAGCATCAGCGTTCGCGGGCAAGGCTACTCGTATTCGGGGGGCGACTACGCCCCTCCCGGATGACGTTACGCGCCCGCGATACGCGAATAGCTCACTGTGACAGTTCTACTGACTTCAAAGCGTGGCGCGAGTGCCACGCTTTTTGTCGTTGTGCTGCAAGCCAACCGCGCTACGCATCACGCATCACGAAGCTTGTTCCAATGTCCAACTCGGTTGAACCGCCACCCACAGAGAGACAATCAATGACCTACAGATTCATCATCTTCGACGTCGGCGGCACGCTGCTGCGCTGGGGCGATCCGCCTGTATTTGCCCGCTTCCTGAGCGACTGCACGAACAGTGTCAGCGCCGAGCAGATACTGGCCGACGGTGTTGCGCTACGGCGGCTGATGATCGAGACGTTCGACCGACATCGGCATGCTGCCGTGGGCCTGGGAGTCACCGGAGATACCGTCGTCGTCTTCTGGCGCACAGTGCTTGGGGAGACTCTAGAGCTGTGGAATCGGCCAGGGTACGGCGAGAAGATGCTGGAGTCCCTCACCTTCGCTGTGGTGAACGGACAACTCGACGCCTTGTTCGAAGACACGCTGGAGACACTGGAACGGCTGCGAGCGGTGGGCTACCGGTTGGGCGTCATCTCCAACTGGAACGAGAACCTGCCCCGTGAGCTGTCCAGGTTCCACCTGGACAGCTACTTCGAGTTCGTGATCGTCTCCTCGCTGGTTGGTGTGGCCAAGCCATCGCCGGAGATCTTCCGCATGGGACTGTCACGGGCAGGCTGCCAGCCCCACGAGGCGCTGTACGTAGGCGACAACGTGACGGACGATTGCCAAGGCGCTCGCGGCGCCGGGCTGGACGTGGCTCTCATCGACCGTCACGGAAACTCGGAGGTCAGACAACTGCCCTGCACGGCGGTTTACCCTAGCCTGGTGGCGCTGACGAACGTTTTGTTGGAAGCCGTCTGAAGCGTCCGAGGGGACTGAGTGGTTCCCCTCAGACCCCCTAGCCCCTTGACCCTGACTTGGAGGTATTCACATGAGACCCGTTGACGAACAACTTGCCATCATCATGCGCGGTGTAGATTTCGGCGACGAGCAGATCCGCCGCAACATGGAACTGGAACTGCGGGAGCGGCTGGAGGAAAGCGTACGCACCGGCCGGCCGCTGCGGGTCTACTGCGGCTACGACCCCTCGGCACCAGACCTGCATTTGGGACATACTGTGACCATGCGCAAGCTGTCCCAGTTCCAGGAACTGGGACACCAGGCCATCTTCCTCATCGGCGATTTCACAGGGCTCATCGGCGATCCCAGCGATAAGGACTCGGCGCGGAAGCAGCAGACCCCGGAGGAAGTGGCCGACAAGGCAAAGACCTACGTTGACCAGGCGTACAAGATCCTCGATCTGGAGAAGACCATCATCAGCCGCAACTCCGAATGGCTGGCCGACCTCACCTTCACCGACGTGATCGAGCTGGCCTCGCACTTCACTGTGCAGCAGTTCCTGGCTCGAGACAGGTTCGCCCATCGCCACGCCAAAGGAGACCCCATCTGGGTCCATGAGTTCCTGTACGCTCTGATGCAAGGCTACGACGCTGTCTCCTTGCAGACTGACGTGCAGATCGGCGGCACGGATCAGCTCTTCAACCTGCTGGCCGGGCGCAAGCTGATGGAGGCTTTCGGCCTGCGCCCCCAAATCTGCCTCACCTTCCCCATCTTGGTAGGCACCGATGGCGTCTTGCGCATGAGCAAGTCCACCGGCAACTACATCGGCATCAGCGAGCCACCGGAGCAGATGTACGGCAAAGTGATGAGCATCCCCGACGGAGCCATGTCCAACTACATGAACCTAATCACCCGCTGGACGCCGGCGGAGATCGCCTGCGTGGAGGCGGACCTGGCCTCCGGCAAGCTGCATCCACGGGATGCCAAGATGAGGCTGGCCTTCGAGATCGTGGAGATCTTCCATGGAGCAGAGTCAGCGCACAAAGCAGAGAAACACTTCCGCACCGTGTTCCAGCAGCGTGAGCTGCCACCCGACATGCCGGAGTTCACGCTGGCTGAGCCGCTCAACGTCGTGGACCTGCTGCACGCCGCCGGCCTGGTGAGGAGCAAGAGCGAGGGACGGCGGATGGTCCAGCAGGGCGCCGTGCGGCTGGATGGCGCGAAAGTGGACGACATCGCCGCCTTAGTGACTGTGGAAGACAAGGGGCGGGTGTTGCAGGTGGGCAAGCGGAGGTTTGTGAGATTGGGGATTGGAGATTAGAGATTGGAGATTGGATATTGGATACTAGCCACATAGAAGCCCCTTTCGCCGCTGTGCGAAAGGGGCTTTTCGTGATTCAACAGACACTGGCTCGTTTGTTGCAGTGGGCCTAGTGCTTGATCTGGGTGGCATTGCGCACACTTCGGCACAGCTCAGTGCAGGCCTGGCCGAGAAGTCGTTTCGGGCGTTGTGTCACGACAGCATGTCCGGAGCCTCACGGAACTTCAGGTGTGCTTGCACACAAAGGCGAGGTCGTGGTATAATCCTGTCCATGATCGAGTGGATCGGTGACTTCCGCATTTAGTCCCTCAGCGGAATGTTATTCGGAACCTCTCTGGTTTGTGCGAATTCTGGCTGCTTATGCGGAAGGCTTCTGCATAAGCAGCCAAGAGGGCGTTTCATGCAGAAGAGTTCGGTAGAAGCATATGTTAGCCCCTCGTATGGACGAGACTGCTTGCTCGTTTTCGCACCGAAGGTTGGTATGCAACTCAAGCCAGCCGAATACAGACAGAAAAGGGACATACGAGAATGTCGCTCAAGAGCAAAGCCCATCAGGCGCAAGATCGCATCTCATCTGTCCGATTAGCAAGTAATCCGCTTTGTATCCCTATGGAACAGATTGTTTCTGAACACAAAGGGCAGCAATGGACAATAAAGGATGCTAGGGATATGACAGAGTTTGCCTGTCATCACTGCGCCATCCTTTCGGATGGTTCCTATTCCGTATTTGCTAAATTCAGTGAAGCAGCGAATGGATTTGAACAGTTTGAGATTGAACTGGCAGGATTGCAGCTCCTCTCTG
>CAZPMV010000270.1:0-4565 GCA_964587335.1 uncultured Anaerolineales bacterium | reverse complement strand
GCAATACGGTACTTAGGCATTATGTAGCCTCCTCACTGTTTTCTTCTGTTTTTTTCTGCTTGTTCCCACTGGACCGATGCGTTCAGCGGGGCTGTTGCGGACGTAACCGTCCATTAGGAACGATATGCTCTCGCCGAATGTGTTCACTAGCCAGCCGCGGCGATGGCGAAGACGCGCATGAAACTCCTGCTCGCCCGCGCCTGCGGAGGGAAACGCTCACGCCAACGGTAGCTGCGGGCCATCTTGCGTCCCAGGCCCACCGCCCAGCGCCGCTCGTATGCGGCCAGCGCCGCACTGGAAACGTCGCCAGCAGCGATGGCCGCCGCCGCTATTTCTGCGGCCAGCCGTCCGGCGGTCATGCCGTTAGTGATGCCGCCGCCCGTGAGGGGATTCACCTGGCGGGCCGCGTCGCCGACGAGCATCAAGCCATCGGTCACCAAGTGTCGGGGCGGCAGGGCCACGGGCACGCCGCCGCTGACCATAGTCACGGGGCTGCCTTGGGCCAGCCGCGGTTCGCTCTCAATGAAGCGGTGCAGGCAGGTGAGTGCACTCTCGTCCTCTGCGGTGCAGCCAGCCTGCACGCCGACGCCCACGTTGGCCCGCCCTTCTCCCTTGGGGAAGATCCAGGCATAGCCGCCGGGGGCGATCTCCTCGCTGATGAAGTACGAGCAACAGGTGGGGTCAATGTCGATGCCGGCCAGAAGGTACTGAGCACAAGTCATCGTGTCATGCAGTGGCAATGTGGTCTCCAACCCCGCCCAACGGCCCACCTGCGACTCCACGCCGTCGGCGGCAATGACCACCCGCGCCTCGATCTCGGTGCTGCCACCGGGACCGCGCACGATCACGCCGCACACAGCGCCGTTTTGCTGCAACAGCCCTGTGGCCTCCGTCTTGACTGCAACCTGGGCGCCGGCAGCCGCTGCCTCCCCAGCCAGCATACGGTCGAACACCTGCCGTTCTAGGATGTAGCCATATCCTCCCTCACTCCGCAACGTCTCTATCCCGCCGCTGCCGATGGCAGTGATCTCTGCCTTGTCCACTGTGGCTGCGATCCAGCGCGGGTCTGGCTCGACGAAGGGGGTGATCTCGCTACGCCCCACCCCCTCGGCGCAGCGCACAGGGCTTCCTATCTCCTGTCGCTTTTCCAAAAGCAGCACGGAGAGGTCGAGTTGAGCCGCCGTGCGTGCCGCCAGCGAGCCCGCCGGGCCGGCGCCCACAACCACCATGTCGTAGCGAAGCGAGAGCGGCATGGCAGTGACTTTGGGACTCTCGCTCTCCACGGAGCGCAATGCGCCCACGGGGCAGGCAGCCAGGCACAGCCCGCAATCGGTACAGGTGTCATCCACGAGCAGCCGAGTCTCGGCTAGATTCAGCGACCCGACGGGGCAGACGCTGACGCAACCACCGCAATAGCAGCAACGTTGGCGGTCAACGATCACCATGAGCGATTCTCCATTGAAAGGTCCGTAGAGGCGACACGGTCAGGTGCAATGCACTTCGGTTGTGGAATCAGGCTATTCTGAAGTGCGATCCGGTCAAGCAAGCAGCCGAATGTGGAGCGGATCAAGTGCGTTGCACCTTGTAGGTGAGTAGTCAACTGGCAAGAGTATACATCAGGTGCGTGATCTTGTCCAGCAAGAAGAGTGTCCTTCACAACGAACGAGCCCGGACCGAAAGGTCCGGGCTCATGATCTCAGACTAGTGCACGCGGTGCAGGGCCTACGCCTCCTTTACACCTGCTTCACCCAGTATCCGATCGAGGTAGGCGATAGCCCCTCCGACGCTGGAAATCTGCTGTGCGTCTTCGTCGGGAATCTCCATCCTCAGACCAAATTCCTCTTCCGAGAGGTTCTCCAAAGCCATGATCAGTCCCACCAGGTCCAATGAGTCCGCCTCCATGTCCTCACGGAAGCGGGCGTTGGACCAGAGCAGCTTGGTCACCGCCTCTTTGTCCGCCCCCAGTTGTGCCGCGAAGTCCTCCACAGTGAGCGCAGGCGGCTCTTTGCTCTTCAGAGCAGCCGCCACTGCTTCCTGGGATAGACCAAGTCCCTCGGCCAGATAGCCAAATTGCTCGGGCTTCTCGGCGGCCTTGCGTAGAATGCTGACCCCATCTGATGGCAGTTCCATCTCTTCCACAATGGCGTCCACGACCTTCTGGAAAATGTCCATGATAGCCTCCTTTGTTTTCTTTTCGATCCGTAGATTGAATGCAGCTATTGTAGCAGATTAAGCCAGACTGTCAACTTACAACTTGACAGTGTGTTTCGAAACTGGTAAGATGCAAAGACACTGCTGGTAACAGACAACAACCTCAACAATTGCAACACCGGAAGAGGCTGGAAGTTACGGGAGACGGATATGCACGAGCGACGAAAGGCGGATCACCTGCGCATCAGCCTGGAAGAGGATGTGCGCTTCCCCCGCCTGAGCACAGGCCTGGAGCGGTACCGGTTTGTCCATCGGGCCCTGCCAGAGTTGGATCTGTCGGCCATTGACCTGTGTACCCGCCTGTTGGGCAAATCGCTGCAACTGCCCCTGCTCATCTCCTCAATGACGGGAGGCACGCCTGAGGCGGAGGCCATCAACCGTCATCTGGCCCAGGCAGCGCAGGCCCGCGGCGTTGCCATCGGGCTGGGGTCGCAGCGGGCAGCGCTGGAATCGCCTGCCCTGGCGCGCACCTTCCAGGTACGAGACGTGGCCCCGGATATCCTGTTGCTGGCCAACCTGGGCGCTGTGCAACTCAACTACGGCTACACCGTCCAGCACTGCCGACGAGCGGTGGAAATGGTCGCTGCCGACGCTCTCATTCTGCACCTGAATCCGCTGCAAGAGGCCCTGCAGGCAGAAGGCAACCAGGACTGGGCAGGATTGTTATGCAAGATTGAGACGGTCTGCAGAGCATTGGATGTGCCCGTAGTAGTCAAGGAGGTAGGCTGGGGCATCTGCGAGGAGGTGGCCAGACAGCTTGCCGAGGCTGGGGTGGCGGTGATCGACGTGGCTGGCGCCGGCGGCACCTCCTGGAGCGAGGTGGAGCGTCACCGAGAGGCCAGTGCCGCCCGGCGACGCTTGGCCGCGGCTTTCGGCGATTGGGGTATTCCCACGGCGGAGGCGCTGCTGGCCGCCCGGCACGGCGCGGCGCACCTGCCACTCATCGCCTCCGGCGGTATCCGCAGCGGCATTGACGTCGCCAAGACACTGGCCCTGGGAGCCACAGCAGCAGGCATTGCCAGCCCCTTCCTGAAAGCAGCAGTCATCAGTGCCCAGGCGGTCGTGGAGATGATTGATCAGATCGGTGCTGAGTTGCGGGTGGCTATGTTCTGCGCCGGGGCGGGAAACGTCGCCGCCCTGCGAGAGCCGGGACGTCTGGTGGACAGGGAAACAGGTAGACCAGGTAGACAAGGAAACAGGTAGACAAGGAAACAGGGGCCGACCAGGTGCAACTTGTGTGTACTTTCCTGCTTGTGTACTACCCTTTCATCCCCTGTTCCTCTCCAGATTCTTCAGTACTCGTAGAGCTCGCAGCGTTACCCACTTGTCCGGCCGGCCTCGGCGTCCGAAAGAGGCCCACACGTTGCGGGGCGCATGCTCCAGCGCCCAGCGCCCCTGTTCGTCCTGCTTGGCTAACACCCGTTCGATGGCTGGCTGCAGACGAGCCTTGTCGGCCGTGCCTGCCGTGATGAGTACGTCCAGCAACTCCAGTAAGTCGGATGTATAGCCGAGGGGAAAGCCAAACTGGAACCACAGAGGACTCACCTCGTCCGACGCGGGGTAATCAGCCAGCGCCAGGTCGTGGCTGAGCAAAAAGCGAACGCCCATTCCGATGGCCGTCTGCTCTGCGGATGTGCGGCGCTCCAGCGGCACGGCCAGGAGTGCGCCCAGTGCCTTGACCGCTCCCCAGGCACAGGGGAGGCCGTCGCCCATGCGCCTGGGCCGATGACCGGAGGGCGTGCGGCCGTTGAAACGGCAGCGGAATTCATCGCGGCCGATCTGCGCTACCATCGCCGTCCGCGTGGCCCGCAGGCGGGGGTCATCGGTGGCGCCGAACCAACTCAGCGCCCGCAGCAAGTTGCCGTTCAGACAGAGGATGGCCCCCTTGGCGTCCTTACGAGCGGAGAAGCGGGCTTCGGGTACGTCAGTTCCAGGCACGGTGTCGCCATCCAGCCGGCTGTGGGCCAGCACGTACTCGACGGCTCGCTCCAGTGGCTCGCAACGAGGCAGGCCCAGTTGGGCCAGGAAGATAATCTGCCAGACGGTGGCCTTGTGTTTGGGGCTGCAGCCTACATCACCGTGCATCCAGTACCCTTCGGGCCACTGGGCGTCGAGGATGCGGCGCACGGGGCGGAAGGTCAGGATGGCTTGCTGCGCGGCCAGCACCTCCGGATCATTGGGGGGACAGTCGAGGAGCTCCAGCAGCGTGCGGTAGCGGACAGATGGATTGTCCTCCCCTAACAGCCAGGGGATAGGGTTACCATGCACGGGTTCCAGCCAGCCCTCAGTCGCTCCCATCTGTAGACACCTCCGTTCGCTTCAGCAGGGGCACTGTAGCACAGAGCAACGCTCCC